>JBMSJH010000072.1:0-9196 GCA_049418705.1 Aquirufa sp. | reverse complement strand
ACGCGGTTACGCTGCGTGATGCGATCGCGCTGTGATTGCTGCACAAATTTGAACAAGAGGTTCGCTAATTGTTCCGCTGCCTCTTGGTAGCTTTGCGTCTTGCGATTCACCACGCTTACGCCCCATTGTTCGTAATCACGCATAATTTGCATCATATAATCACCAAAACCTGAAAGGTCTGAAGTTACCGTAGGTACCCCGCGCGCCATACATTCTAAAGGCGTATAACCCCAAGGTTCGTAATAGCTAGGGAAAACACCTAAGTGACAACCGCGTACGAATTGGCCATAATCCAAACCAAAAAGCGGGTTTGTCGACACAATAAAGTCGGGGTGGTACACCACTTTGACCTTGTCCTCTGGGTTATTTAAGAGATTCGTGCGGTGTAAATTCCGGATAATATCGTCCTCTTGTTTTAAGAGGTGAGTTACGACTTTTGGACGTGCATTCGTCTTCCAAGTCTGCACCGTTCTACGCAAACGCATCCGCCAATATTCATCCACGAAGGCATTCAAATCTGGTAACTGTAAATCATTCGAAGAGGCGGAGGCGTTGAATAAACGCTCGCCTACTTCTTTTTCAATGGCATGGCAGTTTTCTCTAATTTCATCTAGAACCGCGCGGGAATGCAAAACTTCCGGGTCGATCGAATGGTACGGTTGCTTCGTGACAAAGAACATCACCACCGTTTTCTTCGATCCCGCCTCTTTCATCTTGCGATTCAAGATGGCTAATGCATCTAAGGTAATGTCGTATCCTTTGTTCGAATATTCGAAGCGACCGGAGGTAAATAAATAGAGGGTTTGATCTAGGTCAAAGGGTTGGCTTTGGAAGAAGTGCCCCATGACGAAGTTCGAGATGCTTTGCTTGTATTTGGAATGCAGGTTTTGGTGCTCGTGAAGGGCAGCGAAACGCTGGATATTTAAACCGTTCGGTAGAATTAATTCGGGGATTCGGCCTAGGAAATACTGACATTCTTTGGCCGTAATATCACTCACCGTGGTTAACACATCCGCTTTTTGTGCCGCAGCGCGCTCGAAACATGCCTGAGCCTCGATGCCATAATGTTTCGCCTCTTTGAACCAATCGAAGTTTTCGATGACATCGTAGAAATTAGGCACATTGCCTGCTAAATAGCGGCCTAGCATCGTCGCGTGTGTGGTGAAAACCGTCGAGATTTTGACCTTGTCTTTCTTTAAATCCGGTAGACCCGTAGACGCCATCCACTCGTGGAAGTGCGCCACCAATTGCGTTTTATTCTTGTTTTCTTCTGCTACTTCCGTTAAAAGCAGACGGATCATTTCGCCAAAAACGATGGTCTGATTCACTAAATCTTCTACCCCTAAAGTAGAGATTTTGTGGTTATCCCAGATGCGCCCTTTGATCGCATCCACCTCTTTTAGTAAGGAATCTAGCTCGAATAGAACGATTTTAGGTTTACCGGTGATCAACCAATAGCCATAATGAACGCCTAAACCAGCCTGGCGTAATTTCAAAACCGCTCGCTCTAAAGGAGTTTCCTCGGTGACGGTGATGGGCTCGAATTCTGCGGCCGCTGTTTGGGGAAAATAGGGTCCTAATAAGGCGTAATCATCACCCCATTTTTCGACCATGGAGGGTACTTTTGTTCGGATAACGGTATAAATTCCGCCTACTTGATTACAGGTTTCCCAGGCAATCTCGAACAAATATTTTTTCTTTTCTGCTGCCATAAATATTACATGTAGGACGCACTCTCAAGCACTTGCGTTTTCCCGTTTTTAGTAATGGTGTAATTAAATCCTTTTTGGATGGCATAGGCGCCATGTTCTCCTTTTTTATTGATGGCCAAATAACCAATCTGAAATTCCTTGTATTTATAGCGTTTCACGATGCGCATCACGGCTTCTTCACAAGCTTGCTGTGGCGACTTGCCTTGTCTCATTAATTCAACAATCAGGAAGGATCCCAAAGTCTTCATCACGAATTCCCCTAATCCTGTCGCACAGGCGCCTCCCACTTCATCGTCGCAAAAAACAGCTCCACCAATAATAGGGGAGTCTCCCACACGTCCGTGCATTTTAAAAGCTAAACCACTTGTTGTGCAAGCTCCTGCGATTTCACCCGCTTTCCCGATACCTAATAAACCGATCGTATCGTGTCGTTCGATGTTAATGACAGGCTCGTATTTGGATTCTTTTTTCCATTCCTCCCAAGCCTTTTTCGAACTTTCCGTGAGTAAGTTCTCTACTTTAAACCCTTGATCTAATGCAAATTTTAAAGCCCCTGCACCTGATAACATCACGTGAGGCGTTTTTTCCATCACGGCTCTGGCTACAGAAATAGGGTGCATAATGCCTTCTAAAAAGGTAACAGACCCGGCATTGCCAAGGTGATCCATGATGCAAGCATCCAAAGTCACATGGCCATCGCGATCTGGATAACCGCCGTAACCCACCGAAGTATCATTCGGATCTGCTTCCGGAATTCTTGCCCCAGCTTCTACGCCATCGAGCGCTTTCCCTGTTTCCATCAGTTTATTCCAACCTGCGATGGTCGCTTTCTCATTTTTCCAAGTGGCGATAATGAGAGGTTCTGAAACCGCCGTTTTTGCGGTGGCAGATAGGCCTGCGCCCAGTAGAGTGGATGTTTGAAGGAAGGTGCGTCTTTTCATATAGCTTTAAAGATAATTTATTTGGGCGTAAAGGAACAATTTTGTAAAATTGTCTTTCTAAAATAGAAAAAAATCTTTGGATATTTCATTTATCTATCCCTATTTCATCAATGAAAATCATTAAATCTGCTTTTCCTTTGGCCATCGCCCTGTTTTTAACCTATGCGATGAACCAAAGCTGGGGAACAATTCCTCCCATTGGAAAAATATTTAGCCCTTTCCACGGCTTCTGGATGAATGCTGAAAGCCCAGAGTCAGGCGAGCCCACGGAAGAAACCTTGCAAATCGCTGGATTACATCAGCCCGTTCAAGTCGTTTATGACGAGATGGGGGTGCCGCACGTTTTCGCACAGGATGACCATGATTTATATTTAGCTCAGGGTTATTTAACTGCCAAAGACCGTTTATGGCAAATGGAATTCCAAACACACTTCGCAGGTGGTCGTATTTCCGAAATTGTAGGCGAAAAAGGAATTGCCTCAGATCAATTCCAACGCCGTATGGGTTCGGTGTATGGTGCAGAGAAATCATTCGAAGGTATGAAAGAAGATCCTGCCGCTAAAACCGCACTAGAAGCCTATTCAGACGGGGTGAATGCCTACATCGCTTCCTTGTCAGACCGTCAATTGCCGCTTGAATACAAATTATTGAACTACCGTCCTGAGCCTTGGACTCCAATTAAGAGCGCCTTGTTCTTAAAAAACATGTCCTTCGTTTTAGCGTCTGGTACGGATGATTTGAAGATGACCAATATCTTACGCAAGTATGGTCGCGAGGTAGCCGAGGATTTATTCCCTAATTATCCCTTCCAAGAAAGCCCGATCATTCCAGTAGGATCACCTGTCGATTTCAAGCCGGTACCTATTCCAGCGGGTCCAGCAGACTTTACTGGTTTAGGATCTTCGATGTCTACTCCAGAAAAAGATCCGAACATCGGGTCGAATAACTGGGCAGTAGCTGGAAATAAAACCGTTTCAGGTTTACCTATTTTAGCGAATGACCCGCACTTAACGTTATCTCTTCCCTCGATTTGGTACCAAATGCAATTAGTCGCACCCGGTGTGAATGTCTATGGATCTACGATGCCAGGAACGCCAAATGTGATCATAGGTTTCAATAAAAACGTAGCTTGGGGTGTGACGAACGTAGGTTCTGACGTGTTAGACTGGTACCAAGTGAAGTTTAAGGATGCTTCTAAAAAGGAGTATTGGCACGATGGGAAATGGAAGAAAACGACCATGCGTATCGAAACCTTCAAGATTAAAGGGAAGAAAGACATGGTGGACACGATCTTCTTCACTCACCATGGTCCTGTGGTTTATCTTTCTCATGAAAAACCGTTCCGTTCGAACATTCCGGTAGGACACGCGCTTCGTTGGATTGCGCATGAGAAATCTCAAGAATTAACGACTTTCTACCAATTAAATCGCGCGAAAAACTATGCCGATTACGCGAAAGCTTTAACCTATTATTCTGCTCCGGCGCAAAACTTTGTGTTTGCTAGTAATGAAGGGGATATCGCTTTATGGGTGAATGGTAAGTTTCCTTTGAAGTCGAAATTGCAAGGAAAGTATTTATTAGATGGAACGGATGCCGCAGCTGATTGGCAAGGATTTATTCCACAAGCGCATAATCCGCACGTGAAGAATCCGGTTCGCGGATTCGTGAGTTCAGCGAATCAATTCTCGGTGGATCCGTCCTATCCCTATTATTTGGGTTGGCAATATGCGCCATCTGAGCGTGGACGTCGCATCAATGAGCGCCTAGCCGTGATGGAGAAAATTACGATGGATTCTTTAAGAGGTCTCCAAAACGATAATTTCAATATTCGTGCTCGCGAATTATTGCCTTTGCTTTTTGCTCAGGTGAAATCGCCTACTGCTGCTCAGTCGAAAGCATTAGCGGCCTTGAAATCTTGGAATTTAGTGAATAGCCCAGAATCTGTGGGAGCAACGATTTTTGAAAACTGGGTGCTGACGCTTCAGGATTGTCTTTGGAGTGACGAGTTCTCTGCTGACGAGAAGGTTCCGATGAGCCGTCCTTCGATGGATCGCACCATTCAATTGATTAAATCAGAACCAACAGCTCGCTGGTGGGATGATACGAAGACGCCGACCAAAGAGTCGATGTCTGATATCGTGATGAAGTCCTTGCAAGCGAACGTGGATACGCTCGTGAAACAACATGGTCCGCAGGGGCCTGAGTGGGCTTGGTACAAACATAAGCAAACGGGTGTACGTCACTTGATTCCAGGGATGGACGCTTTATCTCGTTTAAATATCCCGATTGGGGGTGGTGGAACGATTGTAAATGCTTCTACGACGAAGACGGGTCCATCGTGGCGTTTAGTCGTGGAGCTTTCGAAAGAGGGCAAACCGAGAGCCTATGGCGTTTATCCAGGCGGTCAGTCCGGAAATCCGGGTAGTAGTCATTACGATGATTTGATTGATACATGGGCCAAAGGAGAGCTTAAACCTCTTCTTTATTTAACGTCTCCCGAGGAGAAATCGAATCGTTTACGTAAGAAAATCACTTTATCTAAATAAGTCTATGAGCAAATTAATTTATAGTTTGATATTGATCGTGATAGGTGCCCTAGTGGGTATTTATTTGCCCTGGTATGCGATGGGTATAGCATTTGGTTTAATTGCCTTTGTGTTGAATATGCCTGTAAAGTCAAGTTTTTTAACGGGCTTCGTGGCGGGCTTTATTTTGTGGGTGCTGGCAGCCTTGTGGCTTGATTTACAACACCCGAGTACGCTACCTGGCCGAATGGCTCAAGTATTTCCATTGAAAGGGAATGTGTTCGCTTTATTTGCCGTGACTGGTGTGCTAGGAGGCTTATTTAGTGGCATTTGGACCTGGGCTGGAGCTAGATTAAGACAGAAATAATAATTTTTTAGGACAAACGATACAGACCTTGTATATTTGCCGTCAATCCAATTAATAAAAATAAACACGTGAAAAATTTACCTTACGCTTGGTTGGGCGTTTTAACCATCGCAATTGCCTTTTTATTTTACCAAAATTCAGATAGCGCGTCAGCAGGCTTAGGTGCTTCGACAGCAGATGGAAGACGTATTGTTTTCGTAAACTCTGATTCGTTATTAACGAACTACCAGTTTTACAAAGACGCTCAAAAGGAATTTGAAAATAAAGGATACCGTTTACAAGTTGATTTGGGCCAAAAAGAGCAATCTCTTCAAGCTGAATTACAAGCAATTCAACAACGTGCTTCAGCGATGACTCAAGCAGAGTTACAAGCGGCAGACATGACTTTGAAGAAAAAAGGAGCTGAATTGCAACAATATTCTCAACAAAAGCAAGCGGAGTTAGGTCAAGAGCAAGCAAAGAAGAACGAAGAGTTATACAATAACATTCGTGATTATATCGCAAAGACAAACAAAGCAAACAAGTATGAGTTTGTGTTAGGTTATTCTAAAGTAGGTGGCGGAATTTTATTCGCTGATGCTTCTGTAGATGTAACAAACAAAATCATCGAAGGATTGAACAAAGAGTACGCTGCAACAAAAGGCGACAAAAAAGAAGATAAGTAATAGCAAATAGCTGAATTTAGCCACGCAGTGTTTCAGCTGTGTGGCTTTTTTTATTCCCAATGGCAAAAGAAAAAATCCAAAAGACTGTTGAAATTAAGAACCGCAGGGCATCCTTTGAATATGCATTCATCGATACCTTCACGGCGGGCTTGGTTTTAATGGGAACGGAGATAAAATCAATCCGCCAAGGAAAAGCGAATCTCACCGATGCCTATTGTGTTTTCTTTCAAGATGAACTTTTTGTTCGCAATATGCACATCTCCGCTTACGAGGAGGGAACCCATTACAACCACGAACCTTTGCGAGATCGCAAATTGTTATTGTCAAAACGCGAGCTGGGTAAATTACAAAAGGAATTGAAGAACGTGGGTTTGACCATCATCCCTACGCGCCTATTTATCTCTGATAAGGGTTACGCGAAATTGAACATTGCCCTGTCGAAAGGAAAGAAGACCTTCGATAAACGGGATGATATTAAAGAGAAAGATGTGAAGCGCGACATGGACAGATCAATGTCCTAGTTTTTCGTTCTGATTTTCTTTACGATGGTCACCGCCGCCATGATGACGATGGCAAAAATTACAAATCCCCCTAATCCATACATCCAATCCAGGGTATTTTTTGCCACCACTAGAAATACAACAGCGACTAACAGAATCGTAGCGATTTCATTGAATAGTCGTAGCTGTGGACCTGAAAGTAGGAAATTTCCTTTTCTGAATTGAAGTATCAGATGTCTACAAACGAAGTGATAAATCGTGATGGCTACCACAAAGGCTAATTTCAAATGCAACCATCCTTGGCTTGCGAAACTAGATAGCCAGGCTACATAAATCAGCGATAAGCCAGTGATCCAAGTCAAAAACATCGCAGGGATCATAATGGCATTGAAAAGCAGCTTTTGCATTTTCTCGAATTGCTTCGCCAAAATACTTTTCTCCGGTTCAGCCTTATCCTGCGCCTCTACGTGGTAAACCAATAAACGCGGAAGATAAAAAAGTCCAGCAAACCAACTGACCACAAAAATGATATGAAGGGATTTTAAGACTGTATAGCTCATCTTAGGCTTGGTAACGTTTGAACAAACTATTCACTTTCATCTGAATCACTCCGAAGATGGCCTCTTTGAAAATATTCGCCGACATCTTGCTCGTTCCCTTCGTGCGATCTGTAAAGATGATGGGCACCTCCACCAGTTTAAAGCCATATTTCCAAGTAGTAAATTTCATCTCAACTTGGAAGGCGTATCCGATAAACTTGATTTGGTCTAAAGGTAAGGTTTCGAGTGTGTTTCTGCGGTAGCAAACAAAACCTGCTGTCGCATCCTGCACTTTCATCCCCGTGATAAAGCGAACATAAAATCCGGCAAAATAGGACATTAAAACACGGCTCATAGGCCAGTTGACCACATTCACCCCGTTGATATAACGAGAGCCGATGGACATGTCTCCGTTTCCGGCTTCTGCTTCGTCTAGGTTTTCAGCCTTCAATTCAGCCGGTGTGGCAGACGCTTTGAAAAGACGAATTAAATCATACGGATTATGGGAGAAATACGCATCCATCACAAAGATGAAATCATAACCTTTTGCTAGGGCGATTTTAAACCCTTCAATGTAGGCAGTGCCTAATCCTAATTTGCCTTTTCTCTCCAATAAGTGGATACGTCCTTCATTTGCTTGTTGGAGGCGTTTCACTTCCTGGGCGGTACCATCAGGAGAACCATCATCCACGATTAAGACATCGAAAATGGGATCCAAGCTCAACACCTTTAAAAGGATGGCTTCGATATTTTCAATCTCATTGAAAGTGGGGATAATGACTATCCTTTTGTTCATCTAGTTATTATTAGGATGGCGAAAGCATTCGGTTGTATGATCGTTAACTAATCCAGCCGCTTGCATCAGGGCATAACAAATGGTGGGTCCGACGAATCGGAAGCCATTCTTCTTCAGAGATTTGCTCAGTAAGACAGAAATTTCTGTGCTAGCGGGTAATTCTCCGTGATGGGCAAAGTGGTTTAGGATAGGCGTGTGGCCCACAAACTCCCAAATATATTGGTTAAAGCTACCAAATTTTTCCTGAATTTTAATAAAAGCCTGCGCATTCGTTCGCACCGCATTGATTTTTAGGCGATTTCGAATAATTCCTTCGTTTTGCATTTGGGCTTCGAGCTGTTCATCGGACCACGTAGAAAGAACCTGGTAGTCGAAATGCGCAAAGGCTTCTCTGAAGGCTTCGCGTCGCTTCAAAATAGTGATCCAAGAGAGCCCTGCCTGGAAACCTTCTAAAATGAGGAGCTCAAAAAGCGCGTCATCTCGGTGCTCCGGATTTCCCCATTCCAGGTCGTGGTAAGTTTGGTATAATTCATCTGTGCCACACCAGCGGCAGCGTATTTTCGTTTCCATAGTGTCTGTTTCTTTTTACAAAATAGGAGAATATATTTCGATTGTTTGGCCCAACAACTTGATAAAATAGAAATTGAATTACCTTTGTGTCAGCGAAAGGTTCTGCGCCGCTTCGAACGGCGTTGATTAATAGGGAATTTGGTGTAAGTCCAAAGCTGTCCCCGCAACTGTAAATTTTCAAAAAGCTTTTCAATCTAGGGTCACTGGCGTCGCTGGGAAGGCCGAAAAGCAAAGGAAATGAGTCAGGAGACCTGCCTTTCCCTATTCTTGACCTTGCGTTACGGTGGATGATCCGAGGTCGAGCGTTCGATTACCTTTTTATTTCACAGGCCTGAAAGGGCAAAAAACATGTTAAAGTTAGTTTTAGTTGCGACCACGCTGTGGTCGTCAGTGGTCAGTGGTCAGTGGTCAGTAGCCGGTAGTCAGTGGTCAGTGGTCAGTGGACAGTCGATGTCATCCACCATTCACCATTCACCATTTACCATTCAGGAATCATCCACCATTCACCATTCACCATTCAACAGTGGTCAGTATCCAGTAGCCAGTGTACAGTCGACGCCATCCACCATTTACCATTCACC
>JBMSJH010000071.1:0-9275 GCA_049418705.1 Aquirufa sp. | reverse complement strand
AAGCCACAACTAGAAAAACTGGGGATAAAATGAACAAAAGAATTAAAGCAAGTAAGCGATTAAGCATAAATAAATCCTAGTATCTGTAGTGCTCTGGCTTGTATGGACCTGCTTGATTTACACCAATATAATCCGCCTGCTCTTTCTCTAACTTCTCTAATTTAGCACCGATGTGCGCTAAGTGTAAGAACGCTACTTTCTCATCTAAGTGCTTAGGAAGAATGTACACTTTGTTCTCGTAGTTCGCTGAGTTAGCCCAAAGCTCTAATTGAGCCAATGTTTGGTTACAGAACGAGTTCGACATCACGAATGATGGGTGACCCATTGCGCAACCTAAGTTTACTAAACGACCTTCTGCTAAAACGATTACGTTTTTGCCATCGACCGTGTACATATCTACTTGTGGCTTGATTTGATCTTTTGTAGAACCGTAGTTATTATTCAACCACTCCATATCGATTTCGTTATCGAAGTGACCGATGTTACAAACGATTGCTTTGTCCTTCATCGCTTTGAAGTGACGGTCACGGATAATTTTCACGTTACCAGTCGCTGTTACAAAGATGTTAGCGCGAGTCGCTGCCTCATCCATTGGAACTACTTCATAACCATCCATCGCTGCTTGTAAAGCACAAATAGGGTCGATTTCAGTCACTAATACACGGCAACCAGCACCACGTAATGAATCAGCTGAACCTTTTCCTACGTCACCGTAACCTGCAACTACTGCTACTTTACCTGCTAACATTAAGTCAGTCGCACGACGAATCGCATCTACTAATGACTCTTTGCAACCGTATTTGTTATCAAATTTAGACTTCGTTACCGAGTCATTCACGTTGATCGCTGGCAAGAATAACGTGCCATTCTTCATACGCTCGTATAAACGGTGAACACCTGTTGTAGTTTCTTCTGATAAGCCTTTGATACCTTCGATTAACTCAGGATACTCATCAAAAACCATATTCGTTAAATCACCACCATCATCTAAGATCATGTTCAATGGTTGACGATCTTCTCCAAAGAATAAAGTCTGCTCGATACACCAGTTGAATTCCTCTTCGTTCATGCCTTTCCAAGCATAAACAGGAATACCCGCTGCTGCGATAGCCGCTGCTGCGTGATCTTGTGTAGAGAAGATGTTACAAGATGACCAAGTAACGTCAGCTCCTAAAGCTGTTAAAGTTTCGATTAAAACCGCTGTTTGGATAGTCATGTGAAGACATCCTGCGATACGCGCACCTTTTAAAGGTTGTGCAGCACCGAATTCAGCACGTAATGCCATTAAACCTGGCATTTCTGCTTCTGCTAATTGAATTTCTTTACGACCCCAGTCTGCTAATGCAATGTCTTTTACTTTGAATGGTACATATGTACCCGATTGTGATGCCATTGTGTGTATTTTTTATTTTTTGAATAATTATTTAAAAATTAAATTCGGCCCTAACTGCTTCCACGTAGTCTAATTTCTCCCAAGTGAATAATTCCACTTCTTTGCTTACTTTTTGGCCGTTAGGACCAGTGAATTCTTTCTTCACGATTTCGTTCTTACGTCCCATGTGTCCATAAGCTGCTGTCTCAGAATAGATCGGGTTACGTAATTTTAAACGTTGCTCGATGAAATATGGACGCATATCGAAGATCGCTTCAACTTTGCGAGCGATTTCGCCATCTGTCATATCTACTTTCGCAGTTCCGTAGGTATCGATGAATAAACCACATGGCTTAGCTACACCGATCGCATAAGAAACTTGAACTAATACTTGGTCACATAAACCTGCAGCTACTAAGTTTTTCGCGATATGACGTGTTGCATAGGCAGCTGAACGGTCTACTTTGGAAGGATCCTTACCAGAGAAAGCGCCACCACCGTGAGCACCTTTTCCACCATACGTATCTACGATGATCTTACGGCCAGTTAAACCAGTATCTCCGTGTGGACCACCGATCACGAATTTACCTGTTGGGTTGATGTGGTAGGTAATCGCATCGTTGAATAAAGCTTGCAATTCAGGCTTTAATTTCGCCTTCACGCGAGGAATAACGATTTCTACGATGTCCTTGTTGATTTTAGCTAACATCTCTGCTTCTGACGCGAAATCATCGTGTTGCGTTGAAACAACGATCGTATCGATACGTTGTGGCACGTGATTGTCGCTATATTCGATCGTTACCTGAGATTTTGCATCAGGACGAAGGTATCCGATTAACGAAGGCTCGTTATTGCGGATATAAGAAAGTTCTTGTAAGATTTTGTGAGCTAAGTCTAAGGCCAAAGGCATGTAGTTGTCAGTTTCTTTCGTAGCGAAACCGAACATCATACCTTGGTCACCAGCACCTTGCTCTTCTGGGTTCTTGCGATCAACTCCTTGGTTGATATCAGCTGATTGCTCGTGAATCGCCGATAAAATACCGCAAGAGTTTGCCTCAAACATATATTCTGACTTCGTATAACCGATCTTGCGAATCACTTCACGTGTAATCGCTTGAACGTCTAAATACGTCGTTGTATTCACCTCACCGGCTAAAACTACTTGACCTGTTGTTACAAGCGTTTCGCAAGCCACTTTAGAAGTGGGGTCAAAAGCCATAAAATGGTCAATTAACGCATCAGAAATTTGATCAGCTACTTTATCTGGGTGTCCTTCAGAAACCGACTCAGAGGTGAATAGATATGCCATGGGCGAATATTATTTGTTTTGGAGATTAAAATCAGGGCAAAAATACGATTATTCCTAGGAACCCGCAAGCCTCTAGCTTTTAATTTTTGACCGGTAAATAGTTTTTAGGGCAGCTCTAACGAAGGGCAAAGTGGGTACAGACCACATCAAGCGAAGGTCTTCTTTCCAGCTCGTTTCTTCTTGTAAAAACTTCAGTAATAAAGCGGGCTTATTGTTATAAAATAGGCTCTCAAAGACTTTGGAGCCGGCAATCTTTTGGTCAATTAATACTTGAAGGAAGACTTCGTCTAACCAGATTTTCCAGGGTTTGAAAGGAATCACCAGTTGAGCGGAGGGTCCTTTTTCTAGGGAAGCGACTAGGTCACGACAGAATTTTTGGGTGCGGTAAAAACTATAGCCGGTTGTGGATTTTACGAAGCCACCACTCGTGCCAATTTTCAGGTGTTTTTGGTATAAATTCTCCGGAATATTTGGATTATTGCGCATCGGAATAATTCCGCTTTCCTCTTCTTTAACAGGTAATCGTCCTCCGTTAGGCCATAATAGGCGAACAGGTAGGATTTTATTTTATCTCGGTAAAATTCAGGCTCCCGAAGCTTGCCAGAGAAAAAGGTGTATTCAAATAAGGCCTTTCTTGGAGTCGTTGGCAATACATACATGAACTCACACTCATTCCCGAAGGCTACCCTGAAGTCGAATAAGTGGGCTGAGTCTGTTTGGAAATTATTGAAATTACATTCCACTTCCCAGCCTAAGAAATGTTGCTTGAGGTGTTTGGGATTCTCTTGCTCACAAGGGAAAGGGCTGAAGCTGTCAATGATTTTCTTGGTGGCATAAAAGCTGCCTTCAGAAGTTACTAGCGTGCTTCCTTCTCCTTGAAAGCCGATGGATTGAATCTCTGTTTTTAGGTAATGTATCGACGGGAATTTGCTTAATTCCGATTCGATGTGTGAAAACCAATCCGCCGCGTTTATTTTCCGATAGGAATAAGGGGTTATCGAAAGTTCTAAGGAAGATGGTCTGGCACTGTGGAAATAGAGTGAATCCCAGGATTTTTCGGCTAAAAAGTCGAATTCAGAGGGTTCATCCGACCAGTAACAAAAGGTCTGTTCGCGTCGAATGCCGCGATCGACGATTAAGATGCGCTGGTTGGATAAGCTACTTTGGCTTAAATAATACGCAAAAGACAAACCGGCCATTCCCCCACCCGCCAGGATGAAATCGTATTCTCGATAGGCTGGGCCGGGTAATTGCATAAACTAGATGTGCTTTTCCGCGTGGTAACTCGAACGAACTAGGGCTCCAGACTCCACATAGGCAAGCCCACGTTTCAGACCTTCCTCTTTGTACATCGCAAACGTGTCTGGATGTATCCATTCAATCACCTCGTGGTGCATTTTAGTGGGTTGTAAGTATTGTCCCAAAGTCAACACATCTAAACCGTGCTCCACTAAGTCATCCATGGCTTTGAAAACCTCTTCTTGCGTCTCGCCTAAACCAAGCATGATACCCGATTTATTGCGTTTCCCAAATTCTTTCGTACGCTTAATTTGCTCTAAACTGCGGGCATATTTAGCCTGTGGGCGCACGTAACGGTATAAACGCTCCACCGTTTCCATATTGTGGGATACCACTTCTTGGCCTCCTTCGATCATGCGAATCAAGGCATCCCAGTTCGCTTTCACGTCTGGAATCAAGGTTTCAATGGTCGTTAAAGGGGTTGTTTCTTTCACAGCGCGAACCGTTTGGTACCAAATTTCTGCGCCTTTATCTTTCAATTCGTCGCGGTTCACAGAAGTGATCACGGCGTGCTTTACGTTCATTAATTTGATGGCATCTGCCACCCGGCGAGGTTCGTCTTCGTCGTACTCGTTTGGACGGCCTGTTGCTACCGCACAAAAAGTGCAAGAACGGGTGCAGACATTGCCTAAAATCATGAATGTCGCTGTTCCCTCTCCCCAGCATTCGCCCATATTAGGGCAATTTCCAGACTGGCAAATCGTGTGTAATTTGTATTCATCCACGATTTTGCGAACGTTCGTATATTTTTCCCCTATAGGTAATTTAACGCGTAACCAATCGGGTTTGCGGGAATTTGCAGCGGGACTTACTTGAGGTAATTCAATCATAATTTTTCTATTTACTTTTTCCAAAGAAAAAGGTCACATAACCTGTCGTATAAACAGACCTAGGCGTGGTTTGGTTTAAAATCTCTACTGGTTGACTAAAATAGTCGATGATAAATCCCGTTTCAAGGGCTAAGTAATTCTGTTTTAAGGTCTCAAATTTAAACTCCAAAGCCGTTTTAAGGTGCCAACCTGGAACCATTTTTGCTTCCGAAAAGCCTGAAAAAAAGCTACCCTCGCCACTAATAACGGATTTAGAATAGGTATTATCTAGGGCATTCGCCATAGGTACACTGGTCTGAATCGATTTTCCTGCCGCATCCGTATAAATGATATCTACGAAATAAGGCTTTTGTATACCTAGCGTCGGTCCTGTTGCTAAACGACCATTTAGGCTCGTTCCACCATCACTCGATTGTTTTAATAGCGCCCATTGGCGACCATATTCAGGTCGTAAATTGAGTAAGTAATTTAATTTTCCTTCCACATAGGTCTTACCATTATAGGAGAAAGGGGAGTCAAATTCACGGTAATCTTTCGTGTTTGTGAAATCGAGATTGATGAAAGATCTGTTTTTGAATGTCTTGATGAAACTAAATCCACCCAAAAGCCCTGAATTGGTGTTCGTGTTTACTCCGATTCCCCAGGAGGAAGCGCTAGCGTTGATTTCTTTTTTCTGGGGTGCTGCTGATTTTCTTTGGCCCATCATACAAAACGGAACCACCAAAATCACCCACAAGAAAAAAAATCTAGGCATGTAGAAAAGGTTTAATTTCTTCAACGGAAATATCCCAATGGGTGGCGGAATACGGACAAGCACCTTTATCAATAACAAGTACTTGAGGGGACTGATGCTCCACGTTAAATTGTTCCGCAATCTGTCCTGAAATAGGTCTGTATGCGATTAAATCCAAATAATAGGCTGGTGTATTCTCCGCATCCCAAGCTCTCTCGAAGCGATTTAGTGCGGTAGAAGAAATAGAGCAGCGGGTGCTATGTTTAAATAATACAACGGGTTTCTGTTGTGAAATTTCCACAATTTCAGCTAGTTGATTTTCGTCTGTTAAGGGTATCCAATTCATATTCCTCTGCCTTTTTCGTAATTTTAACAATTCAACATCAAATTTAGTAAAAAATGAGGGTTTGCCTCTATTCTTTTGTCTTGTTTTTATATCGTAGACTTATTCGATTAGCAGCGCTGTTTCAGAGCAAAGCGAAGTTGATGAATGAGGGCCAAATAAAGGTGTGGGATGGACTAGAGAAACAATTCATTTCGAATACTAGACCGGTAGCCTGGTTTCATACAGCCTCTATGGGTGAGTTTGAACAGGGAAGACCCATCATAGAAGCTTATAAAAAGGAAAATCCAACACATTTTATCTTAGTTACCTTTTTTTCTCCATCAGGCTACGAGGTTCGTAAAAACTATGCCGGGGCCGATTATGTGAGTTATTTGCCTTTGGATGGCTATTTTAATAGCTCGCGTTTTTTAGACTTGGTGAAACCCTCTTTAGCGGTTTTTGTGAAATATGAATTTTGGCATTATTACCTGACAGGTTTACAAAAGCGATCGATTCCTACTGTTTTGGTTTCCGCGATTTTTAGACCGAATCAAGTCTTTTTTAACTGGTATGGAGGCTTTTATCGCCGATTATTAGATTGCTTCACACATTTATTTGTGCAAGATCAAGCTTCTGCAGACCTACTTCAGCGTTCAAATGTGACGGTGGCTGGAGATACGCGTTTTGATCGAGTTTTGGACAATTTGAAAAATCCGATTTCGTGGGACCTGCTTACGGATTTTGTCAATAATTCCGAGTTTATGGTGGTCGGTTCTGCTTGGCAGGCAGATATGGATGTGTTGATTCCGATAATTAATTCAAAGAAATATCCTTTCAAATGGGTGATTGCACCACATGAAATCCGTGCGGAGGAATTGAAATCCTGGGAATATAAAATTGATTTGACGGTTTCTTATTCCAAAGGTCCTGTGCGAGAAAACGCGGATGTTCTTTTCGTGAATGAGGTAGGTCGTTTAGCTAATTTATACCGAGGAGCCTCGTTTGCTTACATTGGAGGGGCTTTTGGAGATGGTTTGCACAATACACTAGAAGCGGCGGTGTTCGGTCCGACGGTGTTTTTTGGCAATAAAAACTACCAAAAATTTAAAGAGGCGAGAGATCTAATCGAACTAGGGCTTGCCTTTCCAATAGGCAACTCAGCGGAATTAGATCAAGCTATGCGCGTTATTTATGAGGATGATCAAAACTTTGTGAATAAGCAGGTGCAATCGCGCACTTTTGTGCAATTGCAGGCGGGTGCGACGGAAAGAATCATGGAATTTGTGCGTAATTTAGGGATCGATGGAAGGAAATAAGGGTTTAATCATGCGTTCAACTGGTTCTTGGTACGAAATTCGTTCCGAATCAGGTAAGGTATTCAAAGGACGTTTGAAGGGGAAATTCAAATTGAAAGGCCCCAAAACCTCCAATCCACTGACCGTAGGTGATCGCGTGATCTATGCCATGGAGGATGAAGCGAACGAAACTGTGGTCATCGAAGAGATCATCCCTCGCACGAATTACATCATCCGAAAGTCAGTACACAAGACTGGTCAAGGTCAA
Organism: Aquirufa sp.; assembly: GCA_049418705.1. Classification (GTDB taxonomy): domain Bacteria; phylum Bacteroidota; class Bacteroidia; order Cytophagales; family Spirosomataceae; genus Aquirufa. The sequence continues at coordinate 1,844 of JBMSJH010000071.1, read as the reverse complement.
TTAATGGCCGCAAACGTCGATCAAGCCATTTTCGTGATGACTTTGAAGTCCCCTAAAACTTCGCTAGGTTTTTTAGATCGCTTTTTAGTGACAGCCGAGGCTTTTCGAATTCCCGTCACTATCGTATTCAACAAGATGGATTTGTTGAATGAGGAGGAAGAGGATCAAATCTTTGAATATGCCGCTCTCTATCAAGAATTAGGCTATGGAATCTTGTTTACTTCCATTCCAAGAAGCCAAGGAGTAGATGAATTTAGGGCTATGTTTGCCGGTAAAGTCTCCCTTTTAGCAGGACATTCAGGCGTAGGGAAATCCAGTTTGTTAAATTTGGTTTCTCCGCATTTGAATATTAGAGTCAAAGAGATTTCTGATTTTGCCCAAAAAGGCGTGCACACCACGACCTATTCCACCATGTGGGAGCTGGGTCCTGACACCTATTTGATCGATAGCCCCGGCATCAACGAACTAGGAGTGATGGAAATCGAGAAAGAAGAATTATCCCATTATTTTCCAGAAATGCGCGCACTAATAGGTGAGTGTAAATTCAATAATTGCTTGCACATTTCAGAGCCCTCTTGTGCGGTTCTGAAGGCTTTTGAGGCGGGAGATATTGCGCACAGTCGCTATTTGAGTTATTTGAGTATCTTTGAAAACAACGACAACCGTCGCTAAACCTATGAAACAAGATTATCTGTGGGGCATCGATTTAGGTGGAACTAAGATCGAATGCGCCGTACTTTCTGCCCAGGATTTAACGCAAGTTATTGCAAGAGAACGTATTGATACGGAGGCCTCCAAAGGCTACGAACATATCATTTCTCAAGTGGCTCGTCTCGTTTCACGTGTTTCAGATCAATTGGGTGTAACTCCCACTCGTATTGGCTTTGCCACGCCAGGGGTCTTGAATCCAGCCACCCAAACCATGAAAAACTGCAACACGACTTCCATGAATGGTCGTCCGATGGCAGCTGATCTAGCCAAAGCTTTAGGCGTCGAAGTTCGTTTAGCCAACGATGCGAATTGCTTTGCTTTAGCAGAAACCTTGATGGGTGCGGTTCAGGAGGTTAATCCGAAGGCAGAAGTTGTGTTTGGTATTATCATGGGCACCGGTGTTGGTGGCGGTTTAGTCGTGCACGGTCAGGTGATTAATGGATTGCACGGAATTGGCGGTGAGTGGGGCCATAATATCTTGGAAGAAGGTGGAAAGCCCTGCTATTGCGGCAAATCAGGTTGTGTGGAACACGTTATTTCGGGTCCTGCTTTAGAGGAATATTATGAAGCTGTTTCAGGCCAAAAACTGCGCATGCCACAAATCCTTCAAGGTCATTTAGCAGGAACAGATGCAGCCGCAACCGCGACCATCGAGCGAATGTTAGAGAATTTTGGTCGTGCCGTTTCTACACTAATTAATGTCTTAGACCCTCAAGTCATTGTCATCGGTGGCGGCGTAGGAAATATCGATTTACTCTACACGGAGGGAATCGAACGAATCAAGAAATACATTTTTAACTCAGGAGAGGTGCTGACTCCGATCGTGAAGCCTAAGCTGGGAGATTCGGCAGGGGTTTTTGGTGCCGCGCTGCTTTTCGCTGCTTCGCAGCGATAGTCGTCCTGCGGACTTAGTCGTGGCATCCAAAGGATGCTGTCGTCCTGCGGACTTAGTCGCCACTGCGTGGCTGGGTCATCGCTACGCGATTTAGTCATTCTGTTGACCTATTGACTAAGACGAAGTCGACTAAGTCCGAAGGACGACTAAGACAAAGTCGACTTTTTTAAAAGTATAAGTTTTGCGGAGCAAAACTTATACTTTTAAAAACCACTTTTTGCGCCAGAACACCCAACAC
>JBMSJH010000070.1:0-9366 GCA_049418705.1 Aquirufa sp. | reverse complement strand
ATGGCACCGATAACACCAGGGATCACTAACGTTTTAAATAATTTGGAGTTTACATTACCAAATTTCAAGTGCATATAACCGGAAACGCCTGATGTAAAAACCTCAGAAGCGTGTACGCTGGCAGAAGCAGCGGCAGGGGTGATGCCCACAGATAAAAGAAAAGTAGTGGCTGTTACGCCGTAGGCCATACCTAGAGCGCCGTCAATCATTTGGGCAATAAAACCCCCCAAAACATAATAAAGAATCGAGGAGTCCACCGTATTGAAAACGGCTATTACTTTCTCTGCTGTTAGATAGGTAAATAAAAGATGCCCCACGATCATCAATGCAAGCGCATTACTGATGTGAATAATTACTTCGGTGATACTACGATCCCGCATCCAGATGGTTTGGATGGCATTAAAAATACTCGGAAAATTTCTTTTAGGAGGCATAGATTTACTAATTCCCTACAAAGCTAATAGACTTTACTTAATCTACCAACAAAGTAGAGTAAATATTTTTTCATAAAAAAGGCGTAATTTGCATCTCCTTTTACAATAAAAACAATTTATGCGTACAGAGTATCAGTTCAGAGAGATCGAGAAGGCGTGGCAAGGATTTTGGGAAACCAATAAAACTTTCCAGGCTCAGGTGAATCCGGCTAAGCCGAAATATTATGTCCTTGACATGTTTCCTTATCCATCCGGAGCAGGTTTACACGTGGGCCATCCACTTGGCTACATTGCCTCTGATATTATGGCGCGTTACAAGCGTCTACAAGGGTATGAGGTGTTGCATCCGATGGGTTTCGACTCTTTTGGCCTACCTGCAGAGCAATATGCGATTCAAACAGGTCAGCATCCGGCGATTACGACAGAACAAAATATCACTCGTTACATCGAGCAATTAAAGAATATGGGCTTCTCCTTCGATTGGTCGAGGGAAGTCAGAACATCTGATGCATCGTATTATAAGTGGACGCAGTGGATTTTTAAGCAATTATTTAATTCTTGGTATAACCAGGAAACTGATAAAGCGGAGTCTATTGAGACGTTGAAGACTATTTTAGGGGCCAAAGGTTCCATCGGCTTAAAAGCCGTTTGCGATGAAGATGTTCAGCGAATTTCTGCTTCCGAATGGAATGCAATGTCTGCGGACGAGCAATATGCCTATTTATTGAGTTTCCGTTTAGCCTATCTGGATGATTCAGTGGTGAACTGGTGCCCGCAATTAGGAACCGTTTTAGCGAATGACGAAGTGAAAGATGGCGTTTCTGAGCGTGGCGGTTATCCTGTCGAGCAAAAGAAAATGCGTCAGTGGTCAATGCGCATTACGGCCTATGCAGATCGTTTATTGCGTGGTTTGGATGAGGTAGATTGGGCTGATTCCTTAAAGGAACAACAGCGCAACTGGATCGGGAAATCAGTAGGAACGGATGTGGAATTTGCCATTGAAAATGTTTCAGACAAGAAAATAAAGGTATTTACGACGCGAGTGGACACTATTTATGGTGTTTCCTTCATGGTCTTAGCACCGGAGCATGAGTGGGTAGCGGAATTAACAACACCTGCACAGAAAGAAGCAGTAGAAGAATATGTGAATTGGGCCAAAACCCGTTCAGAGTTAGACCGTGTCTCCGAAGTGAAAACCGTTTCAGGTGTTTTCACCGGAACTTATGTCATCAATCCATTGAACCAAGAACGCGTTCCATTATTCCTAGCTGACTATGTATTAGCGGGTTACGGAACGGGTGCAGTGATGGGGGTCCCATCAGGCGACCAGCGCGACTGGAACTTTGCAAAGCATTTTGATTTGCCTATTCCTGCTATTTTAGATGCACAAAAAGACATCGATATTCAGGCGGATAACACCAAAGAAGGCAAATACATTAATTCAGGATTGATTAATGGCATGGGCTATAAGCAAGCGACTGAAACGTTAGTGGCTTGGTTAGAGGAACAGGGGATTGGAAAAGGAAAAGTACAGTATAGAATGCGCAATGCCGTATTCAGTCGCCAGCGTTATTGGGGAGAGCCGGTTCCGGTCTACTTCAAACCAGCCGCCAATGGTGACTTATTGCCTTATTTGATCGAGGAATCAGAATTGCCACTAGAATTGCCTAAGATTGATAAATACTTGCCTACCGAGACAGGGGAGCCACCTTTGGGTCGTGCTGCTGCGGAATGGAAGTACCAAGGTCAATACGATTACGAATGGTCGACGATGCCAGGTTGGGCAGGTTCTTCTTGGTATTGGTACCGCTACATGGACGCCTTGAACGAGGGAGAATTTGCTTCAAAAGAGGCGATTAACTACTGGAAAGCCGTTGATTTATACATCGGTGGATCGGAGCATGCGACGGGTCACTTGTTGTATTCTCGTTTTTGGAACAAATTCTTAAAAGATTTAGGCTATGTGCCAGAAGAGGAATTTGCGAAGAAATTGATCAATCAGGGGATGATTCAAGGTCGCTCGAACTTCGTTTATCGCTTGAAGGATGCTGCGAAAGTGACTTTTGTATCTCACGGGTTAAAAGATCAATATGACGTTGCGGCACTCCATGTGGATGTGAATATCGTAGAAAACGATGTATTGGATATTGAAGCCTTCAAAAAATCCCGTAACGATGTTCCTGCGGATGCGGAATTCATCTTAGAGGATGGCAAATACGTGTGTGGTTGGGAAGTGGAGAAGATGTCGAAATCGAAGTTTAACGTCGTTAATCCAGATGATTTAATTGCCAAATACGGTGCAGATACCCTGCGTGTCTATGAAATGTTCTTAGGACCATTAGAGCAATTTAAGCCATGGAATACGAATAGTATTTCTGGATCACACAACTTCTTACGCAAGGTATGGCGTTTATTCTTTGACGATCAGGCAAATACCTCGAAAGTGGTGGATGCGCCTGCTACCCCAGAAGAATTAAAGGTATTGCACACCGCAATTCGCAAGGTTCAAGATGATTTAGATCGCTTCTCGTTTAATACGGTAGTTTCTACCTTAATGATCTGCGTGAACGATTTAGGGGCCTTAAAGTGCTCAAAGAAATCCGTTCTTCGCGAACTGGTCATCTTATTATCACCTTATGCGCCGCACATTTCAGAAGAATTGTGGGTGGCATTAGGAGAGGAAGCAGGAAGCATTTCTTCCGCTAAATTCCCGGTATTTAATGCCGCTTTCTTAGAGGAGAATGATTTCAATTATCCGATATCATTCAACGGCAAGGTGAAATTGACGCTTGCATTTCCTGTGACGGCAACGCCAGCAGAAATCGAGGCAGCCGTTTTAGCAAATGATCAGGTTAGCAAACATTTGGAAGGGAAAACCCCTTCTAAAGTAATCGTCGTTCCGAAACGGATCGTGAATATCGTTTTAGGTAAATAAAAAAAGCTCCTCGAAATGAGGAGCTTTTTTTTTATTCTCTTGGTCCGCCACCGCCGGGTCTCGCCTGGCTTTGCATCGTTTTGTATTTCTCTAATTGCTCTGGAGTTAAAATCGCTTTGAACTGCTCTGCTTGCGCATCGTTGATTTTTTTCATCTCAGCCATCATTTCTTCTCTCTCCATTCCTTGCTGACGTAATTCCATCATCTTGTTCATTCGAGCTTCGATGAGAGGTTCGATTTTAGCTACTTGGTCTTTCGATAAACTTAATTCTGTCGTCATGCGATCTACTTGACGCTGAATCATCGCTTGAGGATCCATTCCTTGTGCATAAATGTTCGTGCTGAATGCCATCATGGCTACCACAAAGGCAAAAATGGTGCTAATCTTTTTCATGTTATTTGGGGAATATGGTTTCCCAAATATATTGATATACTTGGGTAGGTTGTATTTGTTGATCAATATTTTGCGACGAAATGAAAACAGGATAATATGCCTCATCACAGAACGGACTTCCGTGAGAGCCCTTTACTAGGGTTGCATCAAGAGGAATTACGTCCATTCGATAGCGGAACCCTAACAGCTTGCGAGCTAATTTATAAGCCGCTCTGAGCTTTATAAGCGGGTTTTTAGGATCCATGAACATTTCGACAGGATCGTAACCTGGTTTTTTGAAGATGTCCACGCAGCGTGCAAAGTCGGGAGCTTTGGCATCATCTAACCAATAATAGTAGGTAAACCATTTATCAGAATCTGCGACCAAAACGATATCACCGCATCGCTCATGGGCTATTTGGTACTCATCTAATTCTTTTCCGCTAAGCACTTTCGCGATGCCAGGCACTTTTTCGAATAGCGCCTTGATCTCCTTTACATTCTTACAATAGATATGAGCGATTTGGTGATCAGAAACAGCAAAGGCCTCACTTGCACCTGGATCTAATAATTCCAATCCTTGTTCCTTTCTTATCGCAATCTTCCCAGCTTCTCGCAAGATGCGATTCAAATGAATAGGCGTATTTACGTCGTTTATACCGTATTCTGAAAGTAGAATAATCTCCGCATTTTTCGACTCAAAATGGGAAATCAATTGCTCTAAGACTTGATCGATTTCTTTCAGTTCTTTCGCAATCGCCGGTAAATCTACACCGAATTTCTGCAGACAATAATCTAAATGCGGCAAATAGATTAGGTTCAATGTGGGATCGTATTTCTCATCCACATAAATGGAGGCATCTGCTATCCATTGGGTTGATTTGATATTCGCATTAGGCCCCCAAAAATTAAACAAAGGAAAGGTGCCCAGCTTAGCTTGTAATTCATCACGTAGGTCTGCCGGATGAGAATAGCAATCTGGAGCCTTAACTCCGTCCGAATGATATTGTGGACGAGGAGTAACGGAATAATCCGCGCTAGAGTACATGTTGTACCACCAAAACATTTTGGCGCAGGTAAATTTTGAATCCTTTTTCTTCGCCGCTTCCCAGATTTTTTCAGCTCCGACTAAGGGGTTGGATTGCTTCCAAAACTTCACTTCAGAATCCGTTTTATCATACCAACCATTTCCCACAATGCCGTGTTCGGATGGATTTTTCCCTGTTACATACACACTTTGGGAAGTCGTTGTAACGGCAGGAAAGGGAGGTTTGATTTTTTGAAACTGCTTTTTCTGGATATAAGCATATAAAAAGGGCGTGTATTCAGCCGAAATTACACTTTCGCTGAGTCCTACCACATCGATTACAGCGGTTTTTTTCATGAGCCTAACAGTTCTTGAATCGTTTTGATTTCGCGGCTTATGGAATCCGCTATGGGTACTTGAAAAGCCGCAGGTAATACTCCCCAGGTATAGGTCTCTATCTCCATATGGTTAGTAAATGGATTTTCCTTCTGAATGGCTAGCGTCTCTTTAATCTCTTTTTGGGTCGAGCCTAATAAACCGTAGTTTTCTAAAAACAAGGGTACATGGAAATGTACTCTCCATTCGTCATAGGTCTCCGGCTGATAGGCATCGAAAGCCTTATCCAAGTCTTTGAATTCTTCGTAGGTGCCGTTTTTGCGCAAGGCTTTGACCTGATGCAAATAAACGGGTTCCCGGTATTTTTTTAATTCGTCTATTTTAGCCTCTTCCAGTTCTCGTAGATCGATGCGCAGTGCGGAGCTGATTTGAATCTTGCCTACCGGAATATTTTTTGATTTTAATTCAATGATACTTGTCTCAGGTTCATCAAAACTTACTCCGTAGTGACAGATATCAAAACACAATTGCACATGTTTGCGAATGAGAGACGCATCTCCTGAAGGCAATAAAACCTCCTCGTACCAGTGTACAAACTCGGTATGGTTACTTAGTAAGCCATCCGGTTCAGGTTCGATATCGATATGAATTACCTTACCCGTTTTTTTTGCGATTTGGTCTAAAACCTCTACTACCTCTAGCAAATGCTGAGTTGACTTCAGCATCGCATCCTCCCGTTCTTTCTCTGTATTATACCAATAGCGATAGGAGAGAGGGGAAGTGGAAATACCCCCTTCGTTCTCTTCTAAAAGCTGGGCTAAAATATGAGCTAAACGTATCGTATAATCCCTGCGCTCCGTCGTCGTCCAATCGGGTGCGTGTACTTGGTCTTTAACAATCGTGTTGTGAAAACCGCCGTAAGGGAAGCCATTGAGTGTAAAAACATATAAATTTTGTTCCTTCAGCCAGGTCTTTAACTCGCTAATGCGAGCTGAATCTTGCAAATCGATACTGGCTTGATTTGCAAATCGCAGACCTAAACCCATCTTCTCGTCAGGTGAAACCTGTGCTTTTACCGTAGGAACATGCGCCTGTAATTGCGCAAAGTGCTCCGTCCAAATCTCCCCTGTATGGATATTACTACAATAACTCAGGTGTCCGTAGGGCGTTTTCATATTACGCGATTTGGGCTAAATAATCGACTGATTTCTTGATGATTTCGAAATCCATTTCATGCACTTCGACTCCCTTGCCTAGTTTTTCGAGTAAAGTGATGGTTAATTGGCCACCTAAATGCTCTCTAAACTCGTTCAGTCCGTTCGTTAAGTTTACTTTATCGTTTTCTGCCAAAGCCGGGTGGAAAATAGCAAAACCTAATTTTTGTAATAAATCCAAAATACGGTCTACCTCTTCTTTTGTTAAATAACCCTTCAGGTGTGAATAAACGCTGTCCAAGGCAATGCCGATCGCCACCGCTTCGCCGTGACGGATTTTGAAATCACTTAAGTATTCTAATTTATGTGCCGCCCAATGTCCAAAGTCCAAGGGTCTAGCCGATCCTAATTCAAATGGATCACCACTGGCGATATGTTGCATATGCAGCGAGGCACAGCGGTATATCTGCTCGATCATCACCGTTTTATCCCGCTGATTCATGGCATCGGCATTTACTTCTAACCAGGTAAAGAAGCTGATGTCTTTGATGAGGGACACTTTCACTGCTTCTGCTATTCCAGAACGCCAATCGCGCTCTCCTAAGCTTTCAAGGAAAATGTAATCATTGAATACAGCCACTGGAGGTGCAAAAGTCCCAAGGAAATTCTTTTTACCTAAGTAGTTGACACTGTTTTTAACTCCCACACCTGAATCATTTTGAGACAAGACAGTCGTAGGAATTCGGATGAATTTAACGCCTCTGTGAGAGATTGCTGCTGCATATCCGGCCATGTCTAAAAAGGCACCTCCACCGATGCAAGCCACAAAAGAATGGCGATCAATGCCGTGCTCATCTAAGGCCCGAATCACTTCTTCGTAAAACCGAGGGTCATTTTTGCAAACCTCTCCTCCGGGTAATACTAAAATTTCAGGGGCTAAATCAGCTGGCGAATGCGTTTGGAAATAGGCTACAATTTCAGCCGTAAGGTTGGGTTGAATATCTGTTACCCCTTTATCTATAACGAAAAGGATTTTCTTTCGAAAAGAAGGGTTGCCGTAGTTTTGAATGAAATCCGCAAAAACGCGATTTTCTGCCGCAAACAGACGCTCTGTGAAGAATACCTCGTAGGAATACGGTACTTGAAAATGTTGTTTTAAGGATTGCATAGGTTTACGTAACGGCGAATTTCTTAGCTAAACCCAAAGATACGGGTAATAAGGCTAAAACAAAGAGGGCGATGATCCATTGTCCGCTCGATGCTACCCAAGCTGCATTCATCAATATAAGGGTTAAAACCCCCGTTTTTACTGTTAATCCGATGTTTTTGCCGATTGGTTCTACTATCGCTATGCGTAATTTTCTAAAAATCAGGATAAAGTGGGCTAGCACAAAAAAGAGCGCAAATTCAATTTTTTCTGCAAAATAAAGCTGCGAGATATGGACAAGTAAAAACAAGAATCCAGCAAAATAGAGGGTAATCGCTTTGCCACCATGAACCTCACCCCGACTTACAAGGGTAATAGCCGCAATGTAAATCAGTGGAATAAGGATGACAGGAAAATGCTCTAACACACCTAATTCATATACGCTCATCCCTAATAGCAAATTATAGGCACGGCATAAACCCATGTTGATAGGGCCAAAAATCCGCATGTGCTTCCCTTTCCAATCGTAAAATAACGCTAAAAGGGTAATCAAAATGGCTATAATTCCACTTAATCGGCTTTGCCAGAAAGCGAGAAAAATGCCAAGTGCTAATAATAGTATTCCACCGAAAATAGCTTCAGAGCGTTTAATTCGCCCGCTCGGCAAGGCTCTCTCCGGTCTTTCCGTTGCATCTAATTCGTGATCAAAAATGTCATTGAATACCACGCCACCGGCATAGAGGCACATGCTAGAAAGTCCTAAAAATAGGGCAGGGTAGAACTGGTAATCTAAACGACCAAAAGTAAAGCCCACAATCGCTAATCCCGCCATAATATCGGACAAGGCTGTCACAACGTTAGCAGGTCGCGTTAATTCAGCAAAGGCTCTTAATTTGCTCATTAGCGGATGAAGATGGAGTTCTTGTCAACTCGAGGAGCCTGGCCACCCCGTAAAACGGTATTGCCATTGAACTTCAAAGATTGATCAATTTCTAAGCCATGAATGAAATCTGCTTCGTTGATCTGTCCGCTTTGGGCGAAAGAATCTAGGGCGTTTTGGTAAGTCACCTTCTGAATATCTGCTTCTGAAATTCCTTTAATTTTCATCAAGGCAGCTGTTTTAGGAATCGCTAAGGGATCGGAAATGCCCCAGTCAGCAGCGGAATTCACCATAATTCGCTCCGAACCGTATTGTTTTACAATCTCTACCATTCGCTCATTTCCCATCTTTGTAAAGGGATAAATGGTGAATGCGGCATAGAAACCTTGGTCTAAAACAGACTTCACCGTCTCCTCATTATTGTGATCAATCACCACCATATGAGGCGCTAAGCCATGTTCTAAAGCGATGGCCATGCTGCGTTCCGTCCCCTTTTTCTTATCTCTATGCGGTGTATGGACTTGCACCGGAAAATTCATCTCTTTGGCTAATTCGAGTTGTGCCCGGTAGTATTTTTCTTCTGCTGCTGTTTGGTCATCAAAACCAATTTCACCGACACCCACCACACCTTCTTTTTGAAGGAAAAGGGGTAAAATTTCCATCACTTCCTCCGCTAGGGCTTCATTATTAGCCTCTCTCGAGTTTAAACCGATGGTGCAATAATGCTTTATGCCAAACTGAGACGATCTAAAACGTTCCCAACCCACTAAACTCGCAAAATAATCCTTGAAGGAAGCTAAACCCGTACGTGGTTGACCTAACCAAAAAGCCGGTTCAATGATTGCTACCACACCCGCATCGGCCAAAGCTTGGTAATCATCCGTCGTACGCGAAGTCATATGCACGTGTGGATCGAAAAACTTCATCCCCTGTGTGTAGGCTGCAAAGCCACCTTCCACTTCTTGAGCTGTTTGTTTTTCTTCAGAGGATCCTTCGAAATGCGATGGATTTAATGGATGTTCGTTTGGGTTTTGGCACATATTAATAGGCTTTTTCTTCTCTTTCTAAGACCTTCCAGGC
>JBMSJH010000069.1:0-9794 GCA_049418705.1 Aquirufa sp. | reverse complement strand
CTGGTCAGCGGTGGGTGGTGTAGCATTAGCAAACGTCTACATCGGAACTATTAGCAATAGACACTTCAACAACGCATTAAAACGATATAAAGAATTGATTAAGGCCCAAATGGGCATTAGAGTAGGCTCGGAAGGGTCTGTAGGAATTGGAATCACTTATAAATTAAAATAGAATGAAAGTTGCAGTTGTAGGCGCCACTGGACTAGTAGGCGGAGAAATTTTAAAAGTATTAGCGGAAAGAAATTTTCCTGTCACGGAGTTAATCCCGGTAGCATCCGAGCGTTCGATCGGTAAAAAGGTAAATTTTAAAGGCCAAGACTTCACGGTAGTAGGTTATGAGACAGCAATCTCCATGAAACCAAACGTGGCAATTTTCTCTGCAGGTGGAAGCAGCTCTTTGGAAATGGCTCCTAAATTTGCCGCAGCAGGCATAACGGTGGTAGACAACTCGTCTGCATGGCGTATGGATCCGACGAAAAAATTAGTCGTTCCAGAAATCAATGCAAGCACTTTAACAGCTGAAGATAAAATCATTGCAAACCCGAATTGCTCGACCATCCAAATGGTAGTCGTGTTAAATCCTTTGCACAAGAAATACAAAATCAAGCGTGTAGTCGTTTCCACTTACCAATCTGTCACAGGAACGGGAAAAGCAGCAGTCGATCAATTATTCGATGAGCGCGCTGGAAAAACGGATTACGCGAAAGTGTATCCACACAAAATCGACTTAAACGTATTGCCTCACATCGATGTTTTCCAAGACAATGGCTACACGAAAGAGGAGATGAAAATGATTTTAGAAACAAATAAAATCATGATGGACGATTCGATCAAAGTAACCGCAACGACGGTTCGTATTCCGACGATCGGTGGTCACTCGGAGGCTGTGAACATCGAATTCGAAAACGATTTCGATTTAGCGGAGGTTCGTGCGATTTTAGAAAAAGAAGAAGGAATTATCGTTCAAGATGATCCTAAAAACGTCTTATATCCAATGCCGATCACAGCACACGGAAAAGATGAGGTTTTCGTAGGTCGTATCCGTCGTGATGAGTCCCAAAAGAACACCTTGAATCTGTGGATCGTTGCTGACAACTTGCGTAAAGGGGCAGCTACGAATGCGGTTCAAATTGCTGAATACTTAGCAGCAAATCATTTGATCTAAGATGACTAGACTCAGCGTCAATATCAATAAAATTGCCACCTTGCGTAATTCGCGAGGTGGTAATAATCCAGACCTAATTCAGGTGGCTTTGGATTGTGAACGTTTTGGCGCACAAGGAATTACGGTTCATCCTCGCCCGGATGAGCGTCACATTCGCTACGCGGATGTGTATGCATTAAAAGAGCACGTAACGACGGAGTTTAATATCGAAGGTAATCCGATGGAAGCCTCTTTTGTGGAGTTAGTTTTAGCGGTGAAACCTGAGCAGGTAACTTTAGTTCCAGATGCATTAGGCCAAATTACCTCTAACCACGGCTGGGATACCATTCAACACCAAGAATTATTGAAGCGCCTGATCGCCCCCTTCAAAGAGGCCGGCATTCGCACTTCTATCTTCGTAGACCCCGTTTTAGAAATGGTCGAAGCGGCTGCCACCACAGGAACGGACCGCATCGAATTATACACAGAACCTTACGCGACGGAATTCCCGACGAATCCAACACAGGCCGTAGCCTCTTACCGAAAAGCAGCTTTCAAAGCACACCAAATCGGATTAGGCATCAACGCCGGCCATGATTTAAGTCTAGAGAATTTAGCTTTTTTCGCAGCGAATGTGAATCCTTTGGACGAAGTTTCCATCGGCCACGCGCTCATTTGCGATGCGCTCTATTACGGCTTAGAGAATACGATTCAACTCTACCGCAGACAACTGAAATAAAAAAAGGGGCTTCGATACTTACCGAAGCCCCTTTTTTATGATTTGTATAAATTACTCAACGTCACCTGTTAGTACAACTGCACCACCAGCAACAGATAATTTAATCGTCTTTACTTTACCAGCTGCACGACCGAAAGTGATCTCAGCTTCGTAACCTTGCAAAGTTGCAGCAAAGGTATCTGGAGTAGAAGCTGGTGTTAAAACCGCTCCTTCACCTGGATTAGAATCTGACGCGATTAATAACTTACCGTCTTTCGCTGTCACAATCATCTTCTTCACGTACTCATTGTCAGCCATCTTAAATGTAGCTGCATACTCAGATGTTCCAGCTGCTGCTGCACCTTCCTTCACACCTTCCAAAGTTTGACCTTGTGCTTCAATTTTTAATTTAGTCACGGCACCACCTTCACGTGTGAAAACGATATCTCCACCCATTCCACCTAATACGAACGCATCTGCTTTTGCACCTGGAGTTAATTCTGTATCCGGAAATCCTTCGGCAGACATGATTAATTTACCTTCCTTATCCGCTAATTTTAACACTTTCACGTAAGGATTATCGCTCATCTTGTATTCGCCAACATAATCAGCGGCTTTTTGAGCATTTGAAACGAAGGCCAAACAAGTCAGGGCCAATGCTGACACAATAGAACGTAGATTTTTCATTTTTCTTTAAAGTTTAGGGTGTCAAAATTAAGGATTTATACGAGCTTCCAAATTTTGTCACTCAATTTTATTCAAAATCTTCTAAAATTTTGGATGTAAAAAAGATTTATCTAATATTGCGTCACAATCAATTCGCCCATTTAGCCCCTATTGCATGAGATAAACCTCTACGTTAACCATTTTACTTTTTTATGAGCAAAATACCCGTTAACGATGCAGCGTTAATTTCCGCATACATCCAAGGTGATTCAAAGGCATTTGAGACGCTACTTCAGCGCAGTAAATCAAAAGTTTATACGACTATTTACCTCATTGTAAAAGACCGCTACATAGCGGAAGATCTTTTGCAGGAGACCTACATTAAGGCACTAGATGTCATCAACCAAGGCAAATACAATGAAGAAGGAAAATTCCTTCCTTGGATTGTGCGAATAGCCCACAATATGGCCATCGATCACTTCCGGAAAGAGAAGCGTTATCCCAAAATTGTGTTAGATGATGGCTCGCCGCTTTGGAACAGTTTTCAGTTTGCAGAAGAAAGTTCTGAGGACAAACAATTAAAAGAAGATTTGATCGTTAATATCAGGGACTTGATAAAAAAACTTCCAGATGAGCAGCGCGAAGTGCTTGTGATGCGCCATTATGAAGAATTAAGCTTCCAAGAAATCGCTGATTTAACCCACGTTAGTATTAATACCGCACTAGGGCGCATGCGGTATGCGCTCATTAACCTGCGGAAAATGTTAGAGAAACAAAACCTTGCCTATGACAAAAAGCTCTACCCCGAATGACCTGATTAAACACCTTTATGAACCTGAAACAGGGTTCCAGCAAACATTAAATGAAGATGAGAAGCAAGAGCTAACTCATTTAAAACAGGTCCAAAACTTGCTGAACACGGCTTATATGGAGCCCTCCGAAAGGAGTCTAGAGAAAATTCTCGAACACGCTCGTCAGAGTAAAAAGCCCCTAGCACACTAGGGGCTTTTTTATTCAAAAAATCTCGCTAAATTTAACAAAAATCAAACCCTATGGACGCAGCAAAAGTTGACCTATTCATCATGACACATGCGAAGAGTTTTGAAACGCATCAATTGTCATTTATCAGAGAACAGCTATTAGCCTTAGATAATTCTGCCTGGGTCATGTTACAGCATGTACCCATTAAAGATCCCGTTCTCAGCCTTATTGTTTCGATCGTGGGTGGTCATTTTGGAATCGATCGTTTTCTCATCGGTGATATTGGTTTAGGTTTTGCCAAACTGCTCACCTGTGGAGGATTAGGTATTTGGACTATCGCAGATTGGTTCTTCATCATGGATGCCACACGCGCTAGAAACTTAGCCAGATTACATCCTTATTTAGTCTAATGAGCAGAAATCAGCTCTATAGTATCATTCTTATTGCCTGCACTACTGGATTTATTTATTTGTGGACAGGAATAGGATTCAGCTGTTTTTTCAAAAGTATAACCGGAATTCCCTGTCCAGCCTGTGGAACGACTCGCTTCATTCAGGGCGATTTCACACAGGGCAATCCATTTGGAATCTTCGTGGGTGCTGCATTTTTATTGCCCATAGGCGTATTTATTGACTTTCTTCGTAGAGAAGATCGCGTTTTTCGGGCGTATCTTTGGGCAGAAGATAAGTGCCGCCAGCCCTTGAATGCGGCTTTGTTGATAGCACTAGTGGTATTGAATTGGATTTGGACGATATATAAAGGTTTATAATGTTAAAGAAGGAACGGTTTAAGGCTTTTGTGGATCATTTTTCTAGTCACTTTCCGGAGGCGGAAACCGAGCTGCATTACACGAACCCCTTTGAACTTTTAGTGGCCGTTGTTTTATCTGCGCAGTGCACGGATAAGCGGATTAACCAGGTTACTCCTGCCCTATTCGAGCGTTTCCCGGATGCAAAATCTCTAGCTGAATCGAGCGTCGAAGAGATTTTCTCCTACATTCGTTCTGTTTCTTATCCGAATAATAAAGCCAAACATCTTTTAGGTTTAGGCCAAAAAATCACTGACCAATTCGCCGGCGAAGTACCCGAAACGATGGAGGACCTTCAAAGTCTTCCCGGCGTGGGTCGCAAAACCGCGAACGTCATTGCGTCAGTCATTTATAATCAACCTGCCATGGCCGTAGATACCCATGTTTTTAGGGTTTCTCAGCGCTTAGGTTTGGTTCCTAAAACGGCGAACACCCCCTTGAAAGTCGAGATGGCGCTGATCAAACACTTGCCCGATAAAGTCATCGCCACTGCGCATCATTGGTTGATTTTACACGGACGTTATGTCTGTTTAGCGAGAACACCGCAATGTGCAAAATGTACGATCACGCATTTCTGCGCCTTTTATCAGAAAAATAACAAGGCATGAGCAGTGTAGAAATTCTAGCCATCATTGCCTCCTTAGCCGGCGTTATCCTTAGCATGGGACGCAAAAGCCTAGCTTGGCTTTGTAATATCATTGCCTCTGGGCTCTATGGCTATATTTTCTGGCATAGCGGCCTATATTCCGATATGGAATTACAAGGTTTTTTCATCCTAATGGCCGCTTATGGTTGGTGGAATTGGTCGCATTCTGAGGCTGATTGGAAACCTGAGAAGTCTTCCTATTTGCCGCTTTTAAAGGGATTAATGATTGCGCTACTTTTCGGTGCAGGATCTGGTTACCTACATTTGCTCTATTTTCCTTCGGTAAGTTTCCCCTACCTAGATGCAACTCTAACAGGCTTAAGCATTTACGGCACCTGGCTAGCTACGAAACGCAAAATCGAGAACTGGATTGTCTGGATAATCGTCGATTTCGCTTATGTGGGCATGTATCTTTCCAAAGGATTGTGGGGGACTGCTGTTCTGTATGGCGTCTTTATTCTTTTGGCCATCAAAGGCTACGTCGATTGGCATAAGCAACTGAAAGACAGGGCTTAAAAAAATTGTCAGAGATTTTATCTGAAATTCTACCTTATTAAGTTCAGCCTCTTTATATTTGTAAATAGGTAAAAGACTACAATTTAGATAGATTTATGGCAAACGAAGAAAAACAAAGATACTCTGCCGAAGAATTAAAAGAGTTCGAACAAATTATCCGTGTTAAATTAGATGAAACTAATGCTGAGTTAAAATATTTAAGAGAAGCGTTAAGTAAGAAAAACGATACAGGCACAGACGCGACATCCGGAAACTCGAAAGTGATGGAAGATGGAGCAGACACAGCGGAGAAAGAAAACCTTAATCAACTAGCTGTTCGTCAACAGAAGTTTGCTAAGAACCTGGAGAATGCCTTAATGCGCATTAAAAACGGAACTTACGGCGTTTGTATTGATTCAGGGAAGTTGATTTCCAAAGAACGTTTACGTTTAGTACCGCACACGCAACACTCGATTGAAGCGAAGTTAAAGCAAAAATAACATGGGTTTTTTCGAAAATAACCGCCTCGTGGAATTGATAACCGATTACCTCAAAACTCAATTTGAGATCATCAAGTTAGATATTCAAGAGAAACTGGAAGAGATCTTCATCCGGATTTTCAAGTTATTCCTCGTGGCGACTGGTTTTGGAATCACCCTATTTTTCCTTCTTTTAGGTGGATCTGAATGGATCAATGAAGCTTTAGAAAGCCGTTTCATCGGCTATTTTATCGTGGCAGCCATCATCGGCGTAGCTAGTTTATTTCTTTTCTTATCCTTAAAACCCCGCGAAAATGAGTCAGAATAAAGAAAAGAGAGCGGAATTAGAAATTCAAGCTGCCGCTATTGAAGAACAATTAACGGAGACTGTTACCGAATACAAGAAGATAGGCAATCAAATGCTCATCGCAGGAGGAATCTTTGCAGGGGGATATTTGTTGTACTCTATGTTCTCGGGATCTAAGAAAAAAGGATCCTTCGTGGGTGATGCCATTAAATCGTATGCCTTAGCCCTTGCCTTATCGTACGCAAAGGACCTATTAGTCGATTACCTAGCCTCACTAGAGCAAGAAACTGAAACTGTAGTTGACGAATCTTCTACTGAAAAAGCCTGACGACTGACCATTGTCCACTGTCGACTAGCGACTAGTTTTCCATCAAATAGGCCTTAATAAACTCATTAATCTCGCCATCTAACACCGCATCGGTATTCGATGTCTGGTAGTTAGTACGGTGATCTTTTACTCGTCGATCGTCTAAAACATAGGATCTGATTTGCGAGCCCCACTCGATTTTCTTCTTACCTGCCTCCACTTCGGCACGTGCAGCATTCCGTTTATCGATTTCGATTTGATATAATTTGGACTTCAAAAGGCGCAACGCTACTTCCTTGTTCATTAATTGCGATCGTTCTTGCTGGCAAGCGATGATGATTCCGGAAGGTTTGTGGGTCAAACGAACCGCAGTTTCGACTTTGTTCACGTTTTGGCCTCCTGCGCCACCCGAACGGAAGGTATCCCATTCAATGTCAGCTGGATTTACATCAATTTCGATGGTATCATCCGCTAAAGGACAGATATAAACTGACGCAAAAGAGGTGTGACGTCTCGCATTCGAGTCAAAAGGGGAAATACGCACCAAGCGGTGTACCCCATTTTCTGATTTTAGATTTCCGTAGGCAAATTCTCCGTCTACCTCGATGGTCACGGATTTAATTCCGGCAACGTCCCCTGGATTTTCATCCACTAAACGCACCTTGAATCCATTCTTTTCTGCCCACATGTGGTACATACGCAACAACATGGACGCCCAATCTTGGGATTCTGTTCCACCTGCACCGGCATTAATCTCTAACACGGCGCTCATATTATCGCCCTCATCAGACATCATCTTGCGAAACTCGAGTGCTTCCAGGTTTGCTTCTAGCTTTTCGCCTTCCGCATCCACTTCCGCTTCGGTCGCTTCGCCCATTTCGTAAAATTCCCAGATAGTTTCTAGGTCACCTTGTGCGCTGGAAAGTTTATCGAATCCATCCGTCCAAAACTTCAGCCCGCGCATCTCCCGCATCGTACTTTCTGCCTTATCTGGATTATTCCAAAACTCCGGATCTAAGGTGACCGTCTCTAGTTCAGAGATTAAATATTTCTTGTGATCGTAGTCAAAGATACCTCCTTAAAGCCTCTATTCTGGCTTTCAGGTCATTGAACCTGTCTCTTGTCATGTGGATTTCTGCTAATTAAAGTACAAATATACCCGATTTTGTGCTAAATTGCGGCCTCATTCATTTAAATCAAGCAATAAAATGGCGCAACAATACGATTTGATCGTGGTAGGCTCAGGCCCAGGAGGTTATGTAGCAGCTATCCGAGCTTCTCAATTAGGTTTAAAATGTGCGGTGGTTGAAAAAGAATCTCTAGGTGGTATTTGCCTAAACTGGGGATGTATTCCTACCAAAGCCCTTTTGAAATCTGCCCAAGTTTTCGAATATATTAAACACGCATCTGATTACGGTATCACGGTGAAAGGAGCTGAAGCAGACTTCTCAGCAGTTATTGCACGTTCTCGTGGGGTGGCTGATAGCATGAGCAAAGGCGTTCAGTTTTTGATGAAGAAAAATAAGATCGACGTGATTATGGGTTTTGGAAAAATCCAACCTGGTAAGAAAGTCGAAGTAACTGACGCAGACGGAAAGAAAACCGTTTACGAAGGTAAAAATATCATGATTGCTACGGGTGCACGTGCACGTGCATTGCCTAATGTGCCTATCGACGGCGAAAAAGTAATCGAGTACCGCAAGGCGATGAGCTTAGCAAAACGTCCAGATTCGATGGTTATCATCGGTTCAGGAGCGATTGGCGTTGAATTCGCTTACGTATATGCAGCGATGGGAACGAAAGTGACGATCGTAGAATTCCTTCCAAACATCGTACCAGTAGAAGATGAAGATGTATCAAAAGAATTAGCGAAGCAATACAAGAAAATGGGTATCGAGATTTTAACGTCTTCAAGCGTAGAATCTGTTGATACGAAAGGAAAAGGTTGCAAAGTAAGCATCAAGACTCCGACAGGAAATACGGAAATCCAATGCGATATCGTTCTTTCTGCGGCAGGTGTGATCTGCAACTTAGAGAACATCGGTTTAGAAGAAGTAGGTATTATCGTAGACAAAGGTCGTATCCCAGTGAATGCTTGGTACGAGACGAATATGCCAGGATATTACGCGATTGGCGATGTGACTCCGGGCCCTGCTTTGGCACACGTAGCTTCAGCAGAAGGAATTATTTGTGTCGAGAAAATCGCTGGTCATAAGACAGAGGCTTTAGATTATTCGAACATCCCAGGTTGTACGTATTGCACGCCAGAAATCGCGTCAGTGGGTATGACGGAGAAGAAAGCGAAAGAAGCTGGTTACGATATCAAAGTGGGTAAGTTCCCATTTGTTGCATCAGGTAAAGCTACGGCTGCCGGTGCTCGTGATGGTTTCGTGAAAGTTATTTATGATGCCAAATATGGTGAATTATTAGGCGCGCACATGATCGGTTACAACGTAACGGAATTGATCGCTGAAGCGGTAGTGGTTCGCAAGTTAGAAAGTACAGCATACGAGATTATGAAAACTGTTCACCCTCACCCGACGATGTCAGAAGCTTTCAAAGGCGCGACAGAAGCGGCTTACGGAGAAGCGGTAGACTTATAATCTACAACGATAGGAAAAGAAAGAGGAGCTCAAAAGGCTCCTCTTTTCATTTAGTTCAATTTTACTTGAACACTTTTATAAGCAATCTTGCTTTTCGGATCGTGCGCTTGAATGGCGATGGTTCCGGGTTGGATTCGTTTACTATCTGTTCTTCCAGCCGGCTCATCATAATCCACGACGGTTCTCCCGTTAATTTTTGTGGTGATGTGTTTCCCCTCTACTTTTACATACAATTCAAACCATTCCTCATCGTGCACTAATTTCTCAGCGGTATCCACAATGCCATAGAGACTGGCAGTTCTGCGCCAATCGGTATGAGAATTATTTACTTGAATTTCATAGCCTTGAGAAGGCCAGCCAGTGTCTTGAAATGCGGTGCAAATAAATAAACCTGAATTAGCGCCTTCTTGGGTTTTAATTAGGGCTTTCACTTCGAAATTAGTGAAGTTGTGATTTCCTACCGGTCCGTCATAAAACAAATGTCCGCGAGGACCTTCGATACGTAATTCGCCATCTTTTACTTGAAATGAACTCGGATTTTCACTGGCTTTCCATCCTGTTAAGTCGCGACCATTTAATAATTCGACCCATTGTGCGTGGGCAGAGAAGTTTAAGAGTAGGAGTAAGAGAAGAAGTTTT
>JBMSJH010000068.1:0-9863 GCA_049418705.1 Aquirufa sp. | reverse complement strand
GGGTGACATCCGATGACCATGTTATTATGGCATCTGAAGCAGGTGTATTAGATCTAGATCCAGCAACTATTGTCTCAAAAGGTCGTTTACAGCCAGGTAAGATGTTCGTTGTGGACATGGAACAAGGTCGTATTATTCCTGATGAAGAATTAAAAGAAAAGATTTGCCAGCAACAACCTTATGGGGAGTGGCTTGTAAACAATAAGATCCGCGTAGAGGATTTGCCTGAAGCTGGATCTGAATTTAAACAACCAAAAGCTACCGAATTAATTGCTCGCCAACAAATATTTGGATTTACAACAGAAGACATTCGAGTTGTTTTAGCACAAATGGTTGAAACTGGTAAAGAAGCTTTAGGATCAATGGGTATTGATACCCCATTAGCTGTTTTATCTGAAAAAGCTCAACACTTATCGTCGTACTTCAAGCAATTATTTGCTCAGGTAACGAATCCTCCAATCGATCCAATTCGGGAGAGAATGGTCATGTCATTACTATCTGATATTGGTGGTTTATCCAATTTATTAGAGGAAAGTCCTACGCATTGCCGTCAAATTGAGATTCAGCAACCTGTTTTACGCAATAAAGAGGTTGAGAAGATTCGTTGGATTGACCATGAGAATTTCCAAACAAAATCAATTCACATGACCTTCCGCGCTTCTGAAGAGGAGGGTGTGTTAAAAAAGGCTTTGGACCGTATTAATCAATATGCAGAAGATGCTGTGGATGATGGATATTCTATCATTTTATTGACAGATAGAGGTATTGATAGTTCACATGCGCCAATTCCTTCTTTATTAGCTTTAGCTTCCGTGCACAATCACTTGATTCGTACGAAGAAGAGAGCGAAAGTTGGTATTATTATTGAGGCGGGAGATGTTTGGGAAACACATCATTATGCTACCTTAATTGGTTATGGTGCAAGTGCAGTGAATCCATATATGGCGTTTGAAACGATCAAGGCCATGAAAGATCAAGGTTTTGTTAATAAGGACCTAAGCTATGATAAATTAGAGTACAATTATATCAAGGCGGTGAATGGAGAATTACTGAAGATATTCTCTAAAATGGGTATTTCGACATTACAATCTTACCAAGGGGCTCAAATTTTTGAAATCCTAGGTTTAGGAAAGGATTTAGTAGATACGTATTTCACTGGTTCAATTTCACGTATTGGAGGTATTAATTTAGATACGATTGCCAAAGAAGCTCTAATCAAGCACTCTTCAGGTTATCAATTATTGAAGCAAGAATCTCCGAAATTAGAGGTGGGTGGTATCTATCAATGGAAACAAAGAGGAGAGGAGCACTTATTCAATCCAGCAACGATCCACTTATTGCAGCAAGCAACTAAACAGAACGACTATTCTGTCTACAAAAAGTATGCTCAATTAATTGATGATCAGAGCAAGAAATCTATCACTCTACGTGGTTTACTTAAGTTTAAAACAGGTAAATCCATCTCTATCGATGAAGTAGAGCCGATTGAAAATATTTTAGCTCGTTTTGCAACGGGTGCTATGTCATTTGGATCTATTTCCTACGAAGCACATACAACCCTTGCCATCGCCATGAATCGTATTGGTGGTAAATCAAATACGGGTGAAGGTGGAGAGGATCCGATTCGTTTTGAGAAAATGGCGAACGGGGATTCGATGAATTCCGCTATTAAGCAAGTGGCATCGGGTCGTTTTGGTGTAACTGCGCATTATTTAACCAATGCGAAGGAGCTTCAAATCAAAATGGCTCAAGGTGCTAAGCCAGGTGAAGGAGGTCAATTACCTGGTCATAAAGTAGATGATTGGATTGGTAAAACTCGTCACAGTACGCCAGGTGTTGGTTTAATTTCACCTCCGCCACACCATGATATTTATTCAATTGAAGATTTAGCTCAGTTAATCTTTGACCTTAAGAATGCTAACAGAGCTGCCCGTATTTCGGTAAAATTAGTTTCAGAGGCTGGTGTAGGAACAATCGCAGCGGGTGTAGCCAAAGCACACGCGGATCATATCCTTATCGCTGGTTACGATGGAGGAACAGGTGCATCACCTTTATCATCTATTCGTCACGCCGGTTTACCTTGGGAACTTGGATTAGCTGAAACGCACCAAACTCTTGTAAAAAATAAATTACGTGGACGCGTGACCATCCAAGCGGACGGTCAAATCAAAACAGGTAAAGATATTGCCGTAGCAGCGTTATTAGGTGCGGAAGAATTCGGTGTGGCAACAGCTGCCTTAGTTACAGCAGGTTGTATTATGATGCGTAAGTGTCACTTAAATACATGTCCTGTAGGTGTGGCAACTCAGAATCCTGAATTGCGCGCTCTTTACACGGGTCAAGCAGATCACGTAGTTAACTTATTCCATTTCTTAGCGCAAGAATTACGCGAGATCATGGCTGAGTTAGGCTTCCGTAGATTAGAAGAAATGGTAGGTCGTGTTGATCTATTAGAAATGAAAGACTTATCAAATCACTGGAAGTTCAAGAATGTTGATTTAAACCCAATCTTAGCCCCAGCAGTTCTTTCAGAAGGAGTAGCTGTCTATAAATCCGAAGAGCAAGATCACGGTTTAGAAGACCAGTTAGATTGGGAATTATTGAAGATTGCTAAACCAGCGATAGAAAAAGGAGAGGTAGTTCATGGTGAATTAGACATCATTAACGTAAACCGTTCCGTTGGTACTATTTTATCGAATGAGATCACGAAGAAATATGGTGAGAAGGGATTAGCGGCTGATACGATAAACATTAAGTTTAAAGGTACAGCGGGTCAATCATTCGGAGCCTTCTCTGTGAAAGGAATTAAATTTGAGATTGAAGGAGATGCGAATGACTATGTAGGAAAAGGTTTATGCGGTGCTACATTAGTGGCTTATCCTTCACCTTTAGCTTCCTTTAAAGCATCCGAAAATTCAATTGTAGGTAATGTTTCTTTCTACGGTGCTACCTCAGGAGAAGCTTATTTAGCTGGTATGGCAGGTGAGCGTTTCTGTGTTAGAAATTCTGGTGCGAAAGTAGTCGTAGAAGGAATTGGTGATCACGGCTGCGAGTATATGACAGGTGGTTTAGTGATTATTTTAGGTAATACGGGTAGAAACTTTGGTGCAGGTATGTCAGGTGGTGTGGCTTATATTTTAGATGAGCAAAACACGTTTGATGCTAAGGTGAATCGCGAGATGGTTGAAATCACCGATTTAACTCCTGAGGATAAGAATATCATCCTAATGTATTTAGAAAAACATGTCTCTTTGACTGGATCAGTGAAAGGAAAACAAGTTTATGATAACTTCAGTGCCTTAGCTAGTCAATTCAAGAAAGTGTTACCAGTTGACTATAAAAACGCATTAAGTTCTCGTCAATTGAGCATATCAGACGTATTAGCTGATAAAGACAGAGTGTATCAAGATATTAAAGTAGATTTAAAATAAGATAGAATGGGTAAGCCTACAGGATTTTTAGAAATTGACCGCAAATTAGCTCCTAAAAGAGCGGTTGCTGAGCGAGTTAATGACTACAAAGAAATTGAACAATTGAATTCGATTGCGGATACAGAAGCGCAAGCTAGTCGTTGTATGGATTGTGGTACACCATTTTGCCATAACGGTTGTCCACTAGGAAATATCATCCCTGAATTCAACGATGCTGTGTACGAACAAAATTGGAAATATGCTTATGATATTTTAAGTACAACTAATAATTTTCCAGAATTTACAGGTCGTATTTGTCCAGCACCTTGCGAATCAGCTTGCGTATTAGGTATTAATAAGCCGGCAGTTGCCATTGAATTAATTGAGAAATCAATTATCGAGAAAGCCTATTCAGAAGGATGGGTAGTTCCCTTTATCCCCAAAACACGTACAGGTAAGAAAATTGCAGTTATCGGTTCTGGACCAGCAGGTTTAGCGGCAGCTGCACAATTAAATAAAGCAGGCCACTTAGTGACTGTTTATGAGCGTGCGGATCAAATTGGTGGCTTATTACGTTATGGTATTCCTGATTTTAAATTGGACAAGTCTGTTGTTTCAAGGCGTGTAGACGTAATGAAGAAGGAGGGAATAACTTTTGTAACGAATGCAAACATTGGTACCTCTGAGAAGCTGGCTAATCTGACGAATGAATTTGATGCCGTATTAGTAGCAACGGGTAGTACAACTCCTCGTTTCATTACTGCGAAAGGAAATGATGCTAAAGGTATTTATCCAGCCATGGAATTCCTTTCTCAACAAAATAAACGTAATGCCTCTATCGCTTTAGAAGTAAATCACAAAGGTGAGGCTTACACTAATAATAATATTTTAGCTGAAGGCAAACATGTGGTGGTAATTGGTGGTGGTGACACGGGATCAGACTGTGTAGGTACATCTAATCGTCATAAAGCTGCTTCTATTACTCAAATAGAAGTAATGCCGAAGCCTCCAGTAAACAGAGCTGAGAATACTCCCTGGCCAAATTGGCCTACGATGTTACGCACGTCGACATCGCATGATGAAGGAGCAGAGCGTTTATGGTCTATTTCCTTGCAAGAATTTGTGAAGAATGACAAAGGTGAATTGGAAGCATTGATCATTGGTGACATCGTTTACAATATGAAAGATGGTAAAATGGAGCAAGAAGTGATCAACACAAGAAAAATTCCTTGTGATTTAGCTTTAATTGCTGCAGGTTTTTTACACACAGATCATGGTTCTCTTTTTGAACAATTAACAGCCGTGGGAGTGAAGTCTGATGAACGAGGGAACTTAGTTGCGAATGCATCTTATCAATCTGATAATGAGAAAGTTTTCATTGCAGGTGATGCAAGAAGAGGCCAGTCATTAGTGGTTTGGGCTATCTCTGAAGGACGTGAAGCCGCTAGAAATATTGACTTATATTTAATGGGTAAAACAACCCTTGAAGGTAAATCAGTGTCTAGTTTTGACCTAATGGCGAAATAAATTTTTCGCCATTTATTTCATTTACTAAATATATTTAGTACATTTGTGCTCTCTTAAATGCTAGGAGAGATGCCTGAGAGGCCGAAAGGACATGTTTGCTAAACATGCGTACTGGTAACGGTACCGAGGGTTCGAATCCCTCTCTCTCCGCAGTGTTTTTCGGGGTGTAGCGTAGCCCGGTATCGCGCTTGGTTTGGGACCAAGAGGTCGTAGGTTCGAATCCTGCCACCCCGACACAGTCAATTTAGTTAAGAGTGCTTGCACGTTTAGCTAAATTGACTTTTTAATTTTGGTTCCGTAGCTCAGCTGGATAGAGCAACTGCCTTCTAAGCAGTAGGTCTTTGGTTCGAATCCAAACGGAATCACATCTTGTAGTCTTAAGGAAAGGATTTATTCAAATCCTTTTTTTATTTCCCTTCCTTAAATCTTCATATTTTAGTAAATTGAGCTAATTAGCACAATACGCATGAATATACCCGAATTAAGAGGCAAAATAGATCAGATCGATGACTCCATACTTTCCTTACTCGTGCAGAGAATGGAATTCGTGGAGGAGATTGGAAAGTTAAAACGTGAATCTAATGCGGTTATTTACCATCCCGATAGAGAAAAAGAAATTATTGATCGTTTAGCTAGTCAGTTTACGGGTAAACTTAGAAAAGAAGCAATAGAAGCCATTTTCCTGGAAATTTTCGGTGTATCTAGAAATTTAGAATTACCTGAAATTATTTGCTTCTTAGGCCCTGAAGGTAGTTTCACGCATCAGGCGGCTGAAACGCGTTTTGGAGCAGTAGCAGATTACATTTCTCTTCCTTCCATCAAATCTGTATTTGAATCCGTTGAAACGGGTCGTGCTAAGTATGGCGTTGTTCCGATTGAGAACAACCAAGAAGGAATGGTGAAAGAGACAATGGATCTTTTAAATGAGAAGAATCTATTCGTTATATCTGAAATTATTATCCCAGTAAATTTCTGCTTAGCCTCTAAGCACAACGGTATACAGGGAATTAAAAAGATCTATTCTAAAGACATTGCCTTCCAACAATGTAAAGGTTTCTTAAATGACTATTTCTCTGGCCAGGAAGAGGATTTCTTCGTTCAGGTAGATTCAACCTCACGTGCCGCTAAATTAGCCGTAGAGGAGGAAGATGGCGCAGCTTTATGTTCGCACATTGCGGCTAAAATCTATTCGCTGCCTATCTTGTTTGATAACATTCAAGATAATGATTCGAATCAAACGCGTTTCTTTATCATATCCAAAGTAGAAAATTTAAAGAAGACGGATAAAGACAAAACAAGTCTAGCCGTTAAATTAAAAAATGATGATAAGCCAGGGGCTTTATTATCGCTACTACAGGAATTTGAAACGAGAGGAATCAATTTGTTAAAAATTGAATCACGGCCTCAGAAAGACACCAATGAATTCAAGTTTTGGTTCTTCATTGATATTGAAGGGAATAAGTTAGACCAAAACATTCAAGAACTTTTAGAAAAACGAAAAGACGAGCTAGTCTTCTTAGGAAGCTATATGAATTTGTGCTAAAAATAACTTAGCCCAAGCTAAATCTGCAGCGATTTGATTCTTTAGTTCATCAAAAGAATCAAATCGCTTTTCTGATCTAATTTTTTCAATAAATTTCAGGCTAATAGATTGCCCATAAATATCTCCATCAAAACCTAAAATATGGGTTTCAATATGAATTCCCTCATCCTTATTCAGGGTAGGGCGGTAACCCATATTCGTCAAACCATAATAAGAACCTGATTCCACTTCTACCTGAACTAAATATACGCCTAATTGAGGGATAAACTTGTTATCCGCATTTAGAGACATATTTGCGGTAGGGAAGCCAATTTTGCGACCATTTTGATTGCCATGAACGACAATTCCAGAAATCTCATATGGATGCCCAAGCATTTCTTTGGCCTTCGCAACTTGACCTTCCGATAAATATTTTTTGATTTGAGAGGAACTAACAATAATGTCATTCACTTTCGCTACATCAATCGATACAGCTTCTAATTCGCTAGCATAATTCGTTTGAATATAGGAAATAGAACCTTCTCTATTTTTTCCAAAGTGATTATCATAGCCCAATACGACACTCTTCGCCTTTAGCTTTTGAATGATTAAATCTTGAATGAAATGGGTTGCTGGCATTTCTACCAAGTAGGAATTAAAAGGTAGAATTACTAAAAAGTCGATACCTAAGCCTTCAAATGCCTGAATCTTTTCCTGCTTTGGCATCAATAGTTCATTACGCTTTCCGGTAAAATGATCTGCAGGATGATTAGAAAAGGTGATTACACAGGTTTTCAAACCTTTCGATTTGGAAACAGACACACATCCCTCAAGCACCTTTAAATGGCCTATATGCAATCCATCAAACATGCCGATGGTAACTGCTGTTGATTCAGCAATTTCAACCGTATCAAAGCTATAAAAGCACTTCATATTTATCACTAGTAAATTCCGACACCTCTTGCGCCTTATCTAAACCCCAATCACCAATTTTTGTTCGAACTAATTCACTCATATAAGCTCCTGATTGACACTTTATGCCAAAATCTCGAACAATACTTCGAATATAGGTACCCTTGCTACATTCAATCTCAAAACTAATCTCAGGAAAAAAAGTCGTATCAATTTCGATTCGATATACTTCCACCTCCCGTATCTTAATTTCTAAGTCCTCCGCATTCACCCCATTACGCGCATGTGTAAATAAACGTTGTCCATTTAACTTAATAGCAGAATAAATAGGAGGGACTTGTTGAATAACACCTAGAAATGATTGACGAACTTCTTCAAGCATATCTGTTGTAATGTGATCCACCGGATAATCACCATCAAATTCGGTCTCTAAATCAATGGAAGGGGTAGTTTTACCTAGAACTAATTTACCCGTGTAAGTTTTAGGCAGAGATTGAAAGTAATCAATTTTCTTGGTGTATTTACCTACGCACATAATCAGAATACCTGTAGCCAAAGGGTCTAGAGTTCCAGCATGACCGATTTTCTTAAAACGACCTAGGTTACGAATCTTTTTAACTACATCGAATGAAGACCATTCTTTGGGCTTATTGATGACGTAAAATTTATCTTGAACTTCTGTTAATTCATCCACAGGTAAATACTTAAACCGATACCAATAATGATACGATAATATCCAAACAAGGTGAATCCGTGCTGACGAACAAAACCCACCATCCATTTAATTGTTAGCAACGCAATGACAAAACTGATAAAAGTACCAATGCTTAAAAACTGAATGTGCTCTTTTGTAAATAACACATCAAAATCATGACGGTAATCTAATAACTTCTTCGCACAGGCTCCTAAAATCGTGGGGATGCCTAATAAAAAGGAGTATTCCACCGCAGCAGAATGACTTAGCCCCAGCATACGACCACCT
Organism: Aquirufa sp.; assembly: GCA_049418705.1. GTDB lineage: Bacteria > Bacteroidota > Bacteroidia > Cytophagales > Spirosomataceae > Aquirufa. The sequence continues at coordinate 1,510 of JBMSJH010000068.1, read as the reverse complement.
ACAATTGTGGCACCTGACCTAGAAACTCCCGGTATCATGGCTATACATTGGTATAAGCCAATCTTAAAAGCTTTCAGATAAGAGATGGAAGGGATTTCCAAGGCATCGGTTTTTGCGGGTAACCTGGTATCGATACGAATCAAAATTAAACCACCAACAATCCAAGATCCAGCGATGAACCAATAGCCTTGAAAAAGAGCTTCTAAGAAATCATCCAATAATACGCCTAAGATAACCGCAGGAATGAAGGAGAAGATGATCGTAAAGTAAATGGATAATCCTGAACTGAAGAGACGCTTAATGTAAAGCAACGGGACAGCAGCAATTGCACCGAGTTGTACAAAAACCGTAAAGAAATTCAAGAATTTAGAATTTTCAATTCCTAATAAATTCTCTGTAATAATTAAATGGGCAGTAGATGAGACGGGTAAAAACTCTGTTAAACCTTCTACAATACCTAAAATGATTGTTTTTACTATTTCAGTCATTAACGCTTTAACTTAAATAGCGAAAAAATAGGAATGATAATTCCGATTAAGACTAAAATGGGACCTAGGGTTAAGCCCAAGAAACCAAAACCGAATTCCTCCTTATCCATAGTCATCACAAAAAAACCAACTAACATAATTCCAATTCCAATTAATAGAATTTTTATGTCCTTAGCGCCTAGTGGCATATTAGATTGACTCATATTAAAAAAGGTTTGTATGTTGAATTTTTAAATACTTCGATAAAGAAAAGAAAGACGCTATTAAACTAAACAGCGTACAAAAACCTACACAAACAAGTACTAATTGAACTTGATTTGATTGATCAAAAAACACCGATTTGATTTCTGGGATAGAAGTAGAAAAATAGTAAAATGCTCCATCGGCTAATACAAAACCGATGAATCCACCAAGGAAACCAACCAAAACCGCATTTAATAAATAGGGTTTTTGAATAAATCCATTCGTACTTCCTAAAAGTTGCATCGTCTTAATTAATACCCGATTACCATGAATGTGCAACCGAATGCTATTAGCTAATTGCAGGTAAATAAATAAAGTCAATAAGGAGATTAATAGTAAGCCCACGTAACCTACAGCTTGAATTTTACCTAATAAGGACCCTAAAAACGTATTCGGATAGGTAACCTCATAAACCTCAGGTCTAGCTTGAATTTCAGAAACAATTTTCTTGAAAGAAGCTTCATTTTTGAATTCGTCCTTAATACCTAAGATTAAACAATTCTTGAATGGGTTTTCCTCGCCTAAAAGCGATTTATAATCTTCTTGTGAGGAAGTAAGAAATTCCGATGCTATCGCTGCTTTTGACTTAAATTCCAACTCAGGTTTTAATTCCTTAACCCCAAGATAGGGGCGGGATTTAAAATAGGTGATGGTTGACGCTAAATCTGCAGTTTGTAACGAATCACTTAAATAGACATAAATCTTCATCTGAGACTTAATCTCATTTCCCCAGGATTTTACGCTTACAAATAATTGAAAGAATAAGGCAATAATAAACG
>JBMSJH010000067.1:0-9919 GCA_049418705.1 Aquirufa sp. | reverse complement strand
GCGCAAGAAAAGCACGTGATTATTTTCGATGATGAGGGCAGCTGGTCGAATTCGCATAAAGTTGGATAAATTTGAAAAGATAAATATACCATTAGATTTCCTAAATTGCAGGCAAAATGAACGTAGAAGCATGCAAATAAGAGAAATTTGTCAGCAGATGGAAGACTGGGCACCACTCGCCTGGCAAGAATCCTATGATAACGCGGGTTTACTAGTAGGCGATAAAAATGCGACCATAAGTGGTGTATTAATCAGCCTAGATTGTACAGAAGAGGTTGTGGAAGAGGCCATCAAAAAGGGTTGCAATTTGATTATTTCGCATCATCCCATCGTTTTCTCTGGATTAAAACGATTCACTGGCGCCTCGTATGTCGAAAGAACGGTCATCAAGGCCATTCAAAATAATATTGCGCTGTACGCTTCACACACGAATCTAGATCATGCTCCTAAAGGCGTTAGCTATCATTTAGCGTCAAAACTAGGCATTCAAGGCCAAGTGATGAAACCCATGCAGGAGGCGTTAAAAGCACTTCAATATTACGTGCCAGCGTCTCATGAGCAGGCTGTTCGCGAGGCCTTGCACGCGGCTGGTGCAGGAAATATTGGCGAATATTCTTCCTGCAGCTTTACTTCGGAGGGCACAGGTCGTTTTCAACCGTCCTCAGCAGCTAATCCTCACACAGGTACAGCGAACGTCCTTTCTGAATTGTCCGAAGTTAAGGTGGAAATGATATTTCCTTCCCATCTGAGCGGACAAGTAATTGCTGCCTTAAAATCCGCACATCCCTACGAGGAAGTCGCTTATTCTATCACTTCCTTGGATAATTCTTGGCAAGACGTAGGTGCAGGATACATCGGTTTATTGGAGAAGCCTCTGGCTCCTGAAGCCTTTCTACATTTTGTCAAAAAACGTTTAGGCTTACATGCCTTAAAACATACCGCTTTACCTGAAGGGCCTATTTCTAAAGTAGCCGTTTGCGGAGGGGCCGGCAGTTTCTTAATTAAAGAGGCAATAAGGCAAAAAGCAGATGCCTATATCACGTCAGATATCAAATACCACGAGTTTTTTGATGCGGAAAATCAATGTATATTAATCGATGTAGGGCATTACGAATCAGAAGTCATGATTATTGATGCAGTACATGACTATTTATCAAAAAAAATTAGTAATTTTGCCGTTCTGAAAAGTGAGACCAATACCAATCCGGTCCGTTTCGCTTAACATGAGAGAGGTTAGACAATTCAAATAAATTAGAATAATGGCTACAGTTACCGAAACAACAATTGCCCAAAAGTTAGAGGCCCTTTTAAAGCTTCAAACAATCGATACTAATCTAGATAGCATTCGTAAAGTACGCGGTGATTTACCGGAAGAAGTTCGTGATCTTGAAGATGAGATCATGGGTTTAGAGACTCGTTTGGCTAAATTCCAGCAAGATGTGGCTGATTTTGAAGAGCAAATCGCTAACTACAGAATCGCAAAGAAAAATTCCGATAACTTAATTATTAAGTACAAGGAACAACAAATGAATGTGCGTAATAACCGCGAATTCGATGCAATTTCTAAGGAAATTGAATTGCAAGGAATCGAAATGGAGATTGCGGACAAGCGTATCAAAGAAATCGACTTCAAAGTTTTGAACAAAAACGACGAAATCGCATCAGTTGAATCAAACTTATTTGAGCGCAAGAAAGATCTTGAGATCAAACAAAACGAATTACAAGTAATCATCGCTGAAAGCGAGGAAGACGAGCAAAAATCATTAAAAGACCGCGAGAAAGCAGTGAAATCTGTAGATGAGCGTCTTTTCAAATCTTACACAAAATTACGCGATAACGCACGTAACGGCTTAGCGGTTGTTCTTGTAAAGCGTGGTGCTTGTGGCGGCTGTTTCAGCTCTGTACCTCCACAACGTCAAACTGACATCAAAGACAAGAAGAAAATCTTAGTTTGCGAGCATTGCGGACGTATCTTCGCAGGTGTGGAAGATGTGATTCCAGCTCCAGAGAAAGAAAAGAAATCTCGCGCTAAAACAGCTCCAGCAGCAGCAGCAGTGATTGAAGAATAGTCTTTAAGACCTAAAAAAAAGCCCACTAGAAATAGTGGGCTTTTTTATGCACTTTAGAAACAAAAAAGCCAGCTTCATCAGCTGGCTTTTTTCTATTTCAACATCCCTAACAAGGAACTCAATTTGTCTTTTAAATCTTTGCGATCTACGATGAAATCTAGGAAACCGTGTTCTTCAACGAACTCGGCGCTTTGGAATCCTTTAGGCAAATCTTTACCGATCGTTTCTTTAATCACACGCGGACCTGCAAAACCGATTAGGGCACCAGGCTCTGCGATATTGAAGTCTCCCAGCATCGCGAAAGAAGCCGTCACACCACCCGTCGTAGGGTTCGTCATTAAAGAGATATAAGGAATCTTAGCTTCAGCGAGGAGGGCGATTAATGAAGAGGTTTTGGCCATCTGCATTAAAGAAAAACCAGCCTCCATCATACGAGCACCACCGGAGCGAGAGATCATCAAGAAAGGCTTACCAGTCTCTAAAGAGTGACGCATACCGCGAGTAATCTTCTCTCCTACTACAGAACCCATCGATCCACCGATGAAGTTAAAGTCCATCGCTGAAATACAAATAGGCAAGCCGTTGATTTCACCGTAAGCAGTTCTAACGGCATCCTTTAGGCCCGTATTGTATTCCGTCGCTTTGATGCGATCCGTATATTTTTTCGTATCTGTAAACTCCAATGGATCACCGGAACCCATCATTGGATCTAATTCCGTGTAAAGAGAATTATCGAATAATAACTCGAAATAATCTTGTGAACCTATTTTTTCGTGGTAGTTGCAACTAGAACACGTATAGGCAAACAAGCGGTGTTCGCGCGTATGAATCGCTTTTTTACAAGAAGGACATTGGTACCACAATCCATCCGGAGCATCTAATTTAGAAGCTGTGGGGGTTACAATTCCTTTTTCTTTTCTTGAAAACCAAGACATAATGCTACATTTAATGATTCAGACTGCAAAGATACGTAAAAAGCTTTGCTAGGCCTTAGCGAACCACAATAATTCGCTTATTATATACATTTCTATTCGTAATCACTTGGACAAAATACGTTCCAGCTGGCAAAGAAGAAATATCCATTTGCTTATCTAAAAAGTTCCCTTTTACCTGTAACGTTTCCTGCTGCACCCATTGACCTTGCGAACCTAGAATTCCCAAACGCACCTCTTCGTTCGGCGAACCTAGTCCTAATTGCACGCGAACCACGCGAGAAGTAGGATTAGGGGATACTTGTAATTCAGGTACTAAGGACATTGGTTCCGTCGCAAGCACCAATGGAGGAGCTGGTGTAGCTACCGAACCTTGAATATTTAAATTATCAATCGCCCAGCCCCAGCCGTGCGCACCAATATCCGCATGCAAGCGGAATCGGAAAACGAGTTGATCACCGGCCTTAAACTTCCCAGAGGCTAGAATATCAATTTCACGTTTTTTGAACAAGGTGGAGGTTCCTACACCGGAGGAATTCCCAGCGGCATCAAAACCTGTATTGTAAGCGTTCAACCAAGTCGTAGAGAAATTCGAATCCCAGCCATTGATTAAATTATACCAATTTTTGCCATTATCATTCGAAGCCTGAACGATCACGTAATCATAGAAACTACGGTTCACTGAACCATCCTGATTTAAGAAAGATGCCCCAGCTTCACCAGGTTCCACTAACACGACCTCATCGAAATATATTCTTGCTGTGTCCGCTCGAACAGTGATAGGTTTTAAAAGAATCGCGTCACTATTCGTGAATTTGTCAGAGCCACCAGCCCCATTGTAAGACTCCTCAGATCCATCAGCATACGGATGTGCACTGTGTAAACCGATGGAACTAAATCCGGACGGTTGCGCAAAGGAGAACCCTTTTAAATAAAAATCTGTCGTAGGAGGCGTATCGAAATTCTGTTTATAATTCGCCGCGACAGATTGCAAACCTATGACCGTAAAATCAAAAGTGCCTGTGGCTGGGAGGGTGACGGTATTTGTTGTTTTGGCTTTATCCTTTACAATAATGCGGTATTTCACCACATCGCCCGCTTTCAATAAGCCAGCCGCAAACTCAAAACTATTCGTATAACTGAAGGATAATCCCGGCACCTTAGTAAATCCTTTACGCACCGCAGCACCACTATTGATGGAATATTCCATATAGACCGTGTCGATTCCAATATTATCCGCCGCTAATAAAGTGGGTAATGGGACCGAGGTTTGAGAACTAAAGATATATTTCAGCGGATTCGAATATACGACCTCTGGCTTCGTGGTATCTGGCGCAATATTAAACTCAAAATAACTACCAAAACGCGTCCCTGAGATCACTGGCGCCTCTGCCGGCGTCACAAATTTCTTACCCGATTTCTCCTCTGCATACCAGTAATACTTTATATTTCTTGCGATGGCATTCTTCGGTAAAGTATAGGAATAGGTATTTCCGGATTTCGTAAAAGTAGACACCGGGTTAAAGGTGTTTGAATTAATGGCTAAATAGAGTTTCAGAGATGATTCTTCCCAAAGCGTATCCGAATACACCTTCACCGAAAAAACTTTATCGTTCGCCTGGTCTTCCGTATCGTTGTATTCTTCCCCAATCAAATTAGAGGAATACCAGCCAAAATCATTGAAAGCCGAAGTCACAATCGGGCCAATGCTGCGGGTGATCTCACCGCGCGCTATTTGGGGAGTCATCAACGCATTCTCATCACCTACCTTATATTTTACCTGATCAACGTGGTAGATACTTGATCCTGCTGAGTAAGTAGCCGGAGTATACAACTTACCAGCACTGCCGTTATTTCGTAAAATCGAGGGCGACGACAAATTGATTTTACCCGAAGTTACCTGCGTATAAAGAGCCGCAGAAGGATTCTTGAAGCTATTCGTATCCATTAAAGCCACATTCGCCGCATTGATCATCGCCTGATCAAATATCCCCGGATAGCTGTAACCCGCCTCACCATTGTCTACACTCACTTGACCAATAAACCCTAAACCATGCCCCATTTCGTGCAAAACAACTGAATAAAGGTCAATTTGATTAATGGTTGGTACGCCATCTGTTCCGATGTACCAAGCGGTAAAGTCCGAATTAAATGTGGCCACAATATCTGGATTCGTTCCATTCAAATTTTTGTGGGCCATTTTCTCTGCCAACGCAATCGGATAAAAGGTATTTAATCGATTCGCCCCTACGAAATTGCGTACATTCACGGAGGCTCCCGCACTACCTAATACACTCGCAGCTAGCGAAGCCCATTTGACGTTCACATTAATGGGAACATCGGACGAAAAAACGGTAGACCAAGTGGCTGCAGCCTTCTCAAAAACTGCTTTTACATCAGCCGGAGGAACTGTTTCGTAGGTCACTACGATGTTTGCGGATGCTTTGGTTTGGGTACTAGATTGTACTTTGATGGCGGCTGCTTGTGCTAAAATAGCCCGCATCGTTTCAGTATAGCCTGCTGGTAAATCCCGTTTCAAGCCTAGGTATTCAGGCGTGTATTCCTCGATCATTTTACCCGGCACCATCTCCATTTTATAGCGACCTTTCTGAGCATAGGTTGCCGAACAAATCAACAAAAGCAACAGTAGTAATTTTTTCATAGGTCAGCTATTTTAGCAAATAAGTCAACAAAATTAGGGGCAATCACCTGGGTATGCGCTAATTCTTCTGCGGTGTGAGACGTGGTAATGCCCACCACCCGAGCACCAGCTGCGAGCCCTGAAGCAATTCCTTGTAAGGAATCTTCGATCACCCAACAATCGCTAGGCGCAACACCCACTAGTGCTGCTGCTTTTATATAAATTTCCGGATCCGGCTTACCTTTCTTCACTTCGGCACCACCAATGATGGCATCAAATTGATCCCGAATGCCTAAGCCATCCACTATGAAATCAATATTTCCAGGTCCTGCTGAAGTAGCTAAGGCCGTTTTTATTCCTCTTGATCGCAATTCTTGTAAAAATTCTAAAAGCCCTTCCGCTGGTTTTCTGTGCGCCGCATAAAATTCCCGGTACAACAATTCCTTCTCCTCTTCTAACACTTCTACCTCAGCACGCGTCATCTCTTTTTTATAAAACCATTCGAAAGTGTCCTTCGAATTCATCCCATTCAGTTCCTTGTAAAATACTTCTTTCGTTAGGGGGATGGAATTTCGTTCGCAAAACAGCAACCAAGCCTCCACGTGATACGGTAGATTATCTACTATCACGCCATCCATATCGAATAAAACAGCTTTACAGGACATATTAAAAGTCTAAGGTAAGCCCATCGTAGGCTAATGAAACGTTCGGGGGCAATTCGGTGATTACATCCGCATGCAAGCCCATTTGATGGCTAATGTGGGTGATGTAGGCCTTTTTAGGCTTTAAATCTGCAATTAATTCGAGTGCTTCGGCCAGTGTAAAATGAGAAACGTGGGATGTTTTACGCAAGGCATTAATCACCAATACATCTAAATCTCGCAGTTTATCTTGTTCCTCAGGGGCTATGAAATTCGCATCCGTTACATAGGCAAACTTACCAAATCGGAATCCCAACACATCAAGGTAATAGTGTTTTACAAAAATGGGCTGAATGTCGATTCCTTGCACGGTAAAGGGCTGGCCATCGATCGCATACACATCAATTTCAGGAACTCCGGGGTATTTATTATCGCCAAAAGCATACGAAAACTCCCGTTTCAACTGCTCAATGACTTGTGCCCTCGCGTATAGTGGGATAGAAGACTGCTGGTGGAAATTAAACCCTCTCACATCATCCATACCTGCCGTATGGTCTTTGTGTTCGTGGGTATATAAAACAGCATCCAAACGAGTGATGCCAGCACGTAAAACTTGCTGGCGAAAATCTGGACCTGTATCAATGATGAAACTCTTCCCTCCTATTTCGACATGCATCGAAACCCGGAGCCGCTTATCTCGCTCATCTGTGGATTTACATACCGCACATCCACAAGCAATCATCGGAATCCCCTGCGAAGTTCCCGTTCCTAAAAACGTTACCTTGGTAGGGGACATGGGATTATTCTGTTAAGGCTTTCACTTGAGAAACCAAGGAATCAAAGTTCAATGGCTTAGCTAAGAAATCATTGAATCCAGCCGCCTTGAAATCGTCCATTGAATAGTTACGTGCATTTCCTGTGATCGCAATCATCGGAATCGCCGCCTTTTTAGCATCCGCTAACGCACGAACCGCACGAGCGCAATCCATACCATCCATGACAGGCATATTGATATCTAACAAGATAATATCGAACTCAGCCTTCGCTAATTCGTCTAAAACTTGTTGTCCGTTTTTTACGGCATGGATCTCAAAATTTTGAAATTCTAAAATCTTCTTCGCTAGATTTTGGATTACTGAGCTATCTTCCGCTATCAATACCTTTTTCATATATTCTTTATTTATCGTCAATTGCGAGTAAAAATAGCCAAAGGAATGTGGAATTCAAACGAATTTTGGCAATAAAAAAAGCGACCCATCACTGAGTCGCTTTTTTATCAAGTACTTGATTTTATTTCAAGTAAAAAGATACCGATGCTTTATCCCAATCTAAAGTCACTTGGCCTGCTGCCGTGATTCCAATTGTGAATTGCTCTGTGTGTGCGTGCTCGCTAACGCGTGCCTTCACACGTAATACATCATTCGCCTCTTTGTAGGTATAAGCGCCCCACATTTTAGCCTCTTTGTTGAAGATAATCGTCCATTCTGTTTCACCTGGAATAGTGAATAAAGAATAAACGCCCTTCGCTAAAGTCTTGCCTTGAACTGTGATGTCATTTGAAATTTCGATCGTCGTCGCTTCGTTTGCACCTGTTCTCCATACTTCTCCGTAAGGAACTAAAGCTTTCGCTTCTTTTGTACCAAATACCAAACGACCTTTCACTGAAGGTTGTGCATACTTGATCATTACTTCCGTGTTACCTACTTTTTGAGAAGCTACTGCAGCTGGTGAAGGAGCTGGTTTTTGCGCTAATACGCTGAATGAGATGAAGCTAATTAATAGCAATAAATACTTTTTCATAGAGATGTTTTTTTATTTTGATTACAAATTAAGCCAATAATTCAATTTCAACACCAAAGCGCGGTTACGAATTTGCATGATCTCCGGAAAATAATTATCCGTATACACTAAAAACAGATCAGATGCTGGTTTATAACGCCATTGCAGACGTGCATTTAGGTTGATATTTTTCGTTTGCTGGTTCAGCTGAAAGAAGGTGGCAAAGAATAATTTATTCGAGAAAGTAATGTCGATTTTAGGACGAATAATCCAAAAATTAGACGACACCTTTTTCGCCGCACTTAATTCAGTTCCCGGAATAGCCACATCCACGATATCGTTATAATCTACTGCGACAGACAAACTACCGTAAGGCTGGAAGCGATAGCCGATATCAGCAGTAATTCCTGTACGCCAGCCTTGGCCATAATATCCGCCAAAACGAGACGTCAATGAGTAAGTGAACAACTTAATAGGCGACGACATGTAGCGCATGTTTAGCGCATACCAATCATGCTCCGTTCCTTTTTTCAAGGCCGTATTTCCCATTCGAGTCGCATCGAAATCATACAATAATTTCACATAATCATAGGATAAATAGGCTCCAAAAGTAGACCGGTCCTTCATCGTCCCCTCGTAGGCCACATAGGAGGTATTGTCGGTAAAATTCCCTTGATTATTCCAGTAACTCATGTACATCGCGGACAAGGTCGTGTAAAATAAATTGGTGGATTTATTTTTGGGATAGAAATTCTTCCCAGCGTCTAGCTGAGTTTGGAAATAGTTCACCCGCGGCACATAACCCGTTTCCGGATTGTAATTCTCCCCTACCCAAGATTCTTTTACAGAAAATGTCCAGTCGTTGTCTTTGTAGGCCAAAGAAGCTGCTTGGGAAAAACTCCGGTCTTTTTGCAATGGACTAATCGTGTTCGCATAGAACATAGACCCTGTCCAAAAATTATCCGCCGAGGCCAGATTGTATTCAAATCCTAGATCCCGGTTATACGATTGAAATCCATTTGTGCGCTGTAAATCGGTATCGATGAACGATTGTTTATTCACCATATAGGCCCCAAAATTAGAGCGAGCAAAGAGCTTTCTTTGCAAAGCCACCATCGAATAGTTTTGGGTAGGAACACCTTTAGCATCAATGCGCTCAGACTGCACATTCAAGGCACCTATCCGCCAATCTTGGTTTAATTTTCCACTCAAACGCGCCCCATATGTGATAGGAGTCTGTTCATAAATTCCGGTTTTCGGATTCAAAGCCAAGCCAATTCTTCTGGAGAAAAACGGCCGAATACTTTCTGTACCGAATCCATCAAATAGATCGGAGTTCTCAATAAAAAACTGGCGTTTTTCCGGATAAAAAAGCTCAAAGCGATCGAGGTTCGTTTGTTGCCTGTCCACATCCACCTGTGAAAAATCGGGATTCAAAGTCATGTCCAGGTTCAAACCCGAATTGATGGCCACCTTGATATCGCCCCCAATTTGGTTGCGCATGGAGGTAGGATCTTTTGATTCATAATTCGCTGTTACACCAGAAAGCACATAGGGAATTAAGGAGATATTCTTTTTAGGCGTTGGTGGCGGAGTATCCCAAACCAATACGCCGGCATATGCTAATGAAGCGGTTGGAAACTGGCGAGGAACAGGGGCCCAGGCGGACTTTTCTTTGGCCTTCAAATCATAACGGGAAAAGTTAATCCCCCAACGGTTCACATTCCCCTTGTAGCGAATGGATTTAAACGGAATCGCCGCTTCGAAAATCCAAGAATCTCGCTTATAAGTCGTCGCCGACTCCCATTTATTATCCCAGTTCAGATTCACCTTCGATCCTTCGGACATTTGGCCATC
>JBMSJH010000066.1:0-9984 GCA_049418705.1 Aquirufa sp. | reverse complement strand
CAGTAGTCTGGAGTGGCTAGTCACTAGTCCGGAGGGAATGAGTCCGGAGGGTTCATCCACCATTCACCATTTACCATTTACCATTCAGGAATCATCCACCATTCACCATTCACCATTTACCATCTCTACTCTATACTCTCCTCTCTCTACTCTCGAAAAAGATTCCACGCTCGCGGATGTCACCATCTCCGCGCCGAAGTACCCCGAGAAGTTAGCTAGCACAGGAAAAGTAGTTTCGGTGATTTCAGCCGAAATGATCCAGGCCAATCAGGGGAAAAGTCTAGGTGAATTACTCCAGCAAAGTGTAGGTGTCGCAGTGGTAGGCGCGCGCAGCGCGCCGGGTACGAATCAAGAGATTTATGTGAGAGGGGCGAATACGGGGCATGTGCTTTTATTGATGGATGGATTTCCACTCAATGACCCGTCTCATATTTCGTCTGTGATGGATTGGAATTTGATCAATCTGAGCAATATTGAGCGGATTGAAATCTTAAAAGGAGGGCAGTCGACGCTCTATGGATCTGATGCGATGGCGGCTGTCATTAATTTAGTGACGCGTAAAAATGCGAAGTCGCTGCAGGTTGTGTTGCAAGGAGGAGGTTTGGGAACCCACCAGGAGCAGATTTCTTGGTCGACTCGAAAAGGAAATAATAGCTTGCAGATTCAAGCCCAAAATTATGCAACAGACGGTTTTTCCTCTGCTAAAATTGCACAAGGAAAAGCGGAGGCCGATGGATTTAAGCAGCAAAGTTGGGGGGTGAAATGGGGTAGGGATTTTGGTAAAAATGGAAATCTTGATTTCTCTTATTCATCGCAATTGTACCAAGGGAATCTAGATAATGGACCCTTTGTCGATGATCGCGATTATACGTCTAAAGCCGCAAGTCATTCGTTTAGAGCACAATATCAGGTGAAAAACTGGACGGTTCGTGCCTTTCAGGACTTAATTCACCGGGAGTTTAGGAATGATTCTACGGATGTTCCGGCAAATGCGTGGTCGAAATTTGGCCTATCTAGTTATGCGGGTTTGAGTCAGGGATTCGAGGCTTTTGTGAAGATTCCTGTGAAAGAAAATGCGGCGCTATTAGTAGGTTCAGAATATAGACGCCAAAAAACGGAGCAAAGTGACCTGTCCATCAGCGACTATGGTCCTTATATTTCTCCTGATTTGAGCGAAAAGCAAAAGACGCAGCAGATTGTGGGAACCTACGCGACTTTTCAGCAAAGTGGCCGTAAACTGGGTTATGAGCTGGGGGCGAGGTGGAATGCTCAATCGACATTTGGGAATTATTTTACCTATAATTTGAACCCTTACTGGGCTATTTCGCAGACGGCGAAGCTGTTTGTGAATTACTATACGAGTTTCAAAACACCATCGATTTATCAGTTAGCTTCTCCTTATGGCAATTTGAACTTGCAGCCAGAACAGGGTAAAACGTTTGAATTAGGCGCGGAAAAGAAGTTTAAATCTTGGAAGATTCGTGTCGTAGGCTTCCAAAATGAGGTAAATCAAGGCATCGTATTTCAGTCGATGGATGTCGAGCCTTTTGGCAAATACCAAAATATCTCCCGCCAAAAAACGCAAGGCATCGAATTCGAGCTGTCTTATCAAACGGCCAAGTTTCAAGCGGATTTCAATTATACCTACCTGAAGGGCGAGATGATCGATCGCGATTCGACCTATTCGTCCCTGATTCGCAGGCCCTCGAATGCTTGGAATTTGAGCTTGCAATATAAGCTCCATGCTAAGTGGTCTGTGGGGATGAATAATCAGTATGTAGGCCAAAGAACGGACTACTTCTACGACGAGTCCAGCTATTCCGTTCAGGCAAACCCAATGGACGCTTATTTATGGACCGATCTATCGATTCACTACCAAATCAATAAAAATTGGAAACTTTCAGGCATGTTGAAAAACGCACTGAATCAAGAAATTTTAGAGATTACGGGTTATAGCGGGCAACCGAGGAATGTTCAAATTTCCCTTTTAGGGTCATTTTAGAGAATAAAGAATAAAGCACAAAGAATAAAGATTTTCCTACGGACTCATTTCCTCCGGACTCTTTATGCTTTGTGCTTTATTATTTATGCTTTCGCTTTGCTATGCAAAGCTTAAGGCTTAAACTTCTCATACACATCCTTCCCAGTCACAGGATCCTTTCCAAAAAGCTCGATGTAATTCACGGTCGTCATAAACTTGGAATCATCCACGCTCACGAAGACCCGTTTTAGGATTTGCATCTTGCCGTTGATGGGAAAAAGGGCGATGGGGTTGCCAGAGGCATCTTGTTTGACGGCAAATTTCCGTTTTCTGTAGGCCAAAAAATGACCTTCATACGTATTTATCGCACCTGGGACCGCTGTGGTGTATAAACCGTAGGCTAATGTGCGCTGGATAGCGGTTAGTTCCTCTTTTTGGCCCTTCTCCCCATAACGATACCAATAGGTATGCACAGGATCTTTTGCATTGAGTTTACCGCCGATTAAATTCGCGTCATACACAACTACATTCGCATTCGTACTACGTTGAATGTAGAAAAGTCGAAGGGGAGAATCTGGAGGAGTAGGGAATTTATCACCGCCAAAGCAATACAAAGAAATCAAAAGGAGCAGTGATACTAATCTCATTAATGGAAATTTGAAATGCAATTAACGAAAAAAAACGCAATCTCCCGAGGTAGATCCTACCTATAAAGCATCCCAATCTTGTTTTTACCAAAAATTGACGTATCTTTGTACAGAATTTAAGGAAAAGAAGAGGGGTTTTAATCCCTCTTTTTGTTTTCATAGCCCTGTAGGAATAGCAATTAAGATGGATTTAACGAGTAAACTGAAAGATTGGACACTGGAATACATTGGCGAAGGCCCTTTGTTATTAGTGGATTTTTCGGTGTCTCAAGGGACGAAAAGAACCTTAGTGACCATTTTAGTTGACACCATTGAGGGTGTGACAATCGACCAATGCGCTTTGATGAGCCGTAAATTAGCTCATTTCATTGAAGAGGGTATGTTGATCGAAGAAGCCTATAATTTAGAAGTGTCTTCGCCGGGTTTAGACTTTCCTTTAAGTCAAGGCTGGCAGTTTCAAAAGAACTTAGGCCGTAAGGTGAAGGTTTGGATGAAAAAGAAGGACGCTGAAAACGTAGAGGGAACTTTAGTTTCTTACACGGAAGAGGCGGTTGAAATCCTAACGGAAAAGACCGTAAAGCATAGAAAAATCGTAGCAAAAGAGTCCACTTGGTTCCCTTTAGCTGAGGTAGATAAAATAAAAGTACAAGTGTCATTTCAATAAACAAAGAAGAGATAGCAATGAACAGTGTTGAATTAATTTCGTCATTTTCAGACTTTGCTCGGGAGAAAAACATTGACAAACCGACGATGATCGCGGTTTTGGAAGAGGTTTTTCGTACTATGATTCGTAAGAAATTTGGTGCCGACGAGAATTTTAATGTCATTATCAATGCCGAAAGCGGCGACTTAGAGATGTGGCGTAGCCGCGAAATCGTTGACGATAATTCCGAAGATATTTGGGATTTCGACAAAATACCTTTGAGCGAGGCGAAGTTAATCGAGCCCGATTTCGAAATCGGTGAAGAGGTGGCTGAGCTTGTAAAGCTGGAGGATTTTGGTCGTCGTGTAGTTCAAACTGCTCGTCAGACATTGATCCAAAAGATCAAAGACATCGAAAAAGAAGGTTTGTACGAAAAATACAAAGACTTAGTAGGTGAATTAGTGACTTCAGAGGTTTACCAAATCTTAGGTCGCGAATTAATCCTTTTAGATAGCGAAGACAACGAATTAGTATTGCCTAAGACAGAAATGATCTCTAAAGATCGTTTCAAGAAAGGGGAGACGATTAAAGCGATTATTCACAAAGTGGAAATGGCGAATGGTACACCGCGTATCATTTTATCTCGTGTTTCTCCGGTCTTCTTAGAGCGTTTATTCGAGCAAGAAATTCCAGAAATCTACGATGGTACGATTACGATTCGCAAGATCGTTCGTGAACCAGGTGAGCGTGCTAAAGTGGCGGTAGAGTCATTCGATGACCGTATCGATCCAGTAGGTGCTTGCGTAGGTATGAAAGGTTCTCGTATTCACGGTATCGTTCGTGAATTACAAAACGAAAATATCGACGTGATTAACTTCACAGATAATTTAGAGTTATTGGTAGCGCGTACATTAAGCCCAGCGAAGTTGAATTCAATGGCTATTGACAAAGAGCGTCGCCGTATCTCGGTTTATTTAAATTCTGATCAGGTTTCTATGGCGATTGGTCGTGGAGGTCAAAACATCAAGTTAGCTGGTAAATTAGTAGGTTACGAAATCGATGTATTCCGTGATGTACCTAAGGATGAGCTAGATGATGAGGATGTGGAATTGACAGAATTCTCTAACGAGATTGAAGCTTGGATTTTAGATGAGCTTCACAAAATCGGTTTAGATACTGCGAAGCAAGTTTTGGCATTATCTAAAGAAGAGTTAGAGCGTAGAACGGAATTAGAAGAAGGTACGATCGATGAGATCTTAGCGGTATTACGTTCTGAGTTTGAGTAATTTATTTAAGAAAAAAGAATTTAGTTTTTTGTAATTTTTTATGGCAGAAGAAAAAACAATGCGGTTGAGCCTTGTAGCAAAGCAAATAAACGTGGGAACGTCTACGATCCTACAGTTTCTCTCTGCGAAAGGTCACAAAATTGACAATAACCCCAACGCCAAACTGAACTTTGAGCAGTTGACTTTGTTAGCGAAGGAATATGGTGCAAACCATATTTTGGAATCCTCTGTAGAGGCTCCTAAGCCAGCTCCTGCACCAGAACCGGTGGCAAAAGCTCCGGCTCCTGCACCCGCGCCAGAGCCAGTGGTAGAGAAGCCAGCTCCAGTAGCAGAAGCGCCAAAAGCTCCAGAAGCACAAGCTCCTGTAGTAGAGGCACCAGCAGAGGAGAAGCAGGTGGGATTGAAGATTTTGGGAAAAATCGAATTGGATAAAAAAGGTAATCCAGTTGCTCCAAAGGCAGAAAAGGCTCCTGAGCCAGCTCCTGCTGCACCAGCACCAAAGCCAGAGCCAGTAGCTGAAAAACCAGCTCCAGTGGTAGAAGCTCCTAAACCGGTTGAGTCTGCACCAGCGGCTGAAGAGGTTGTGGAAGATATACAACTGATCGAAGCTAAGGGTGAAACCTTGAAAGGATTAACCGTATTAGGTAAAATTGATTTGCCTGCTGCAGGTGATCGCGGAAATAACGCGAAGCACAAGCGCAAGCGTATCATCAAGGAAGAGAAAAAACCAGCTCCATCCGTTCCAGGTACAGGTGGTCGTCCAGGTGATAAAAAAGATTTCAACAAGAAACCAGCTCCAGGGGCTAAACCAGCACCTAAAGGAGAATTGTCAGATAAAGACATCCAAGAGCAAATCAAGGCTACGATGGCTCGTTTGCAAGGTGCGACCAATAAGCAAAGTTTCGGTGCGGATAAGCGTCGGGAGAAGCGTAAAGGTCGTGCGGAGGCAGAAGAAGCTCGTATGATGGCGGAAGATGAGGAGGCAAAAGTATTGAAGGTGACGGAATTTATTTCGGCATCTGATTTAGCTTCTTTAATGGACGTTTCAGTGAACGAAGTAATCTCGGCTTGTATGAGCTTGGGTATGTTCGTTTCGATTAACCAACGATTGGATGCGGAAGCCATTACGGTGATCGCGGATGAATTTGGCTTTGAAGTAAGCTTCGTATCTGCAGAAGAGGAAATCGATGTAGTCGAAATCGAAGTGGAAGATTCTCCAGAGGATTTATTGCCACGTGCGCCTATCGTTACGATTATGGGTCACGTCGATCACGGTAAGACCTCTTTACTAGATTATATTCGTCGCGCTAAAGTAGCCGCAGGTGAAGCGGGTGGTATCACCCAGCACATCGGTGCTTATTCAGTAGAGACGAAATCAGGTAAGAAAGTAACTTTCCTAGATACACCGGGTCACGAAGCCTTTACGGCCATGCGTGCTCGTGGTGCGAAAGTAACCGATATCGTTATTATCGTTATCGCAGCGGACGACTCTGTCATGCCTCAAACAAAAGAAGCGATCAACCACTCGATGGTGGCTGGTGTGCCTATCGTATTTGCGTTCTCTAAGATTGATAAAGACGGTGCGAATGCGGACAAAGTACGTGAGGAATTAGCGACGATGAACATGTTAGTAGAGGATTGGGGTGGTAAATACCAGTGCCAAGAAATCTCGTCTAAGTCAGGTCAAGGTATCGACGATTTATTAGAAAAAGTATTATTAGAAGCTGAAATGCTTGAATTAACGGCGAATCCGAACAAGAAAGCCGTAGGTTCAGTTATTGAGGCCGAATTAGATAAAGGACGTGGTTATGTAACTACCTTGTTAGTTCAAGCGGGTACATTAAACGTAGGGGATATGATGTTAGCGGGTGATAATTACGGTCGTGTGAAAGCGATGTTTGACCACCACGGTAACAAAATCAAAAAAGCAGGTCCATCTACACCAGTTCAGGTTTTAGGTCTGAACGGGGCGCCACAAGCCGGAGATAAATTACTTTGCTTAGAAAATGAGCGTGAGGCACGTGAGATTGCAAACAAACGTGAGCAAATCCTTCGTGAGCAAACCTTACGTACACGTAAGCATATTACTTTAGAGGAGATCGGTCGTCGTAAGGCTATCGGAACCTTCCGTGAATTGAACGTAATCGTAAAAGGTGACGTGGATGGTTCAGTGGAGGCACTTTCTGACTCCTTAATGAAGCTATCTACGGAAGAAGTTCAAGTTCGTATCATTCACAAAGGGGTGGGTCAGGTTTCTGAATCCGATGTGGCATTAGCGTCTACATCAGATGCAGTTATTATCGCTTTCCAAGTTCGTCCATCTCAAAACGCTCGTCGTTTAGCCGATACAGAACAAATCGAAATCCGTAATTACTCGATCATCTACCAAGCGATTGATGAAATTAAGGCGGCGATGGAAGGTCTATTAGCTCCTTCATTCGAAGAGGTGATTACATCGAATATCGAAATCCGTGACGTGTTTAAGATTACCAAAATCGGTACAGTGGCAGGTTGCTACGTATTAGACGGTACCGTTAAGCGTGCTCACAAGATTCGTGTCATTCGTGATTTCGTCGTGATTCACGATGGAGAGATCTCTGCTTTGAAACGTTTCAAAGACGATGTAGCGGAAGTGAAATTTGGCTACGAATGTGGTCTTTCGGTGAAAAACTTCAACGACCTCGAAGTGGGGGATATGCTGGAGTGCTACGAAATGAAAGAAGTCAAAAGAACATTAAAATAACAAAAGCCCCGCAAGGGGCTTTGTTGTTTTAATAGAGTATAGATAATAGAGTATAGATGATAGATAATAGAGTATAGATTAGAGATGGTAAATGGTGAATGGTAAATGGTAAATGGTTCCTCCGGACTGATTACTGACTACTGGTTACTAGTTACTAATGCAATCATTTCTGAATGTATTCCCGCAGGGAATTCCACCTTTATTCTTTGTGCTTTATTCTCTTATCTTTACTCTATATTCTCTACTCTAAACTTGACTATCGACTAGCGACTGCCGCGAAGCGGCTACTACTGACTACCGTCCACTGACCACTGGCAACTGTTACAAAAACGGGAGCATTTGCTCCCTTTTTTGTAACTAAAACCTCGGACAAGCGAAGCTTTGGCGGTAGCGTTGATAGGATTTTCTTTGGCCAAAATCCCAGTTTAAAACATAAGAGAAACTCAATTCATGGGCGCCTCCAGAACCTACGCCGAGGCCGGATACCGTGAAATCGTAGGAGTAGCCGAAGGAATAGCGATTATTCTGAATTCCAATTAATCCGATAAGGGATTCTCGACTGGATGCTGATTTCGCTGTTTGTTTATTTAGCGGTAATCCGCGGTACCAAAAGCCTAGCACAATGGGGTCTAATTGCAGGTAGGTGCCCACGTCCAATTGACTAAATGTTCCTTGGTTTTTCACATACACCGCAGGTTTTATGCTGATTTTCTCCGTTATCGCGGCGCTAAATCCACCCATCACGGCATATTTAGGAGCAATTAAATCATCGCTTGAGCGAATGAGTGATTGATTGGGGCGATTTAGGTGGTGAACTGAGGCACCAAGCCAGTAATCCACATCATTTAAGAGAACGCCTGTGGATAGATCTAAATAGCCTGTTCGGTTCACGAACTGGGTGGCAAGTGGATCAAATGTATTTCCCAGCGATCCATTCACTAAAAATGATCCCAGTTGATCACCGTAGGTTAAATGGCTATAATCCAAACTGCGAAATACACCTGAGCCTTGAATTCCCATCGAAAGCAAGGCGGTCTCATTCAAATTTGCATGGTAGGCGTATTGCAGGCTCACCGAGGTCGTTTGAAGGCTCGAAAATTGCTTATCTGAAGAGATTAAAAACCCTAGACCGCTATTTATTTTCCCTAGACTGACCTCGAGTGCCGCTGCTGAATATTGATAGTTAGCGGATTGATTAGGCCATTGGTTTCGGTGGGTTAAATAGATTTTGTTTTGATCTTGTAAACCAGCGAAGGCAGGGGAATTGAGTAGAGGGTTGGCTAGGTTTTGGGATAATTGTGGATCTTGCGCTGAGAGCGAGAGAGCACTCAGTGAAAAAAGTAAACAGAAAAAAATGGATAAACGAGTCCACATAGCTCAGCAATTTACATTCATGCAACGCAATAACCAATTTATTGACTTATTTTGTGGGTAATTCCAATACCATGTACCGGATCTTGTTTTTTCTTTTTGTTGCCCTGTCAGCGATCGCTCAAGTTCCCAGAACGATCGAGGTGAGAAACAATTGTATCAATCAGTGCAATAATTGTACGGATGCACCGGCAGGAACGGTGTTTGAGATTCGGGATGTGTATCCGGCGGCAGCGACTTATTTGTGGGATTTTGGAGAGGCTGGTGCGAGTTCAACGCAGCGTACCGGTGTTTATCAATATTGTACCCCGGGCACTAAAAAGGTGTCATTACGGGTGATTTCAGCAAGAGATACCATCGTTTATGGCCCTCAAAATGTCAAAATAGGGGCATTGCCTGATTTTATTCTGGGTAAAGACGCGAATGATACCACCTTGATGATCTGTAAAGGAGATCCAGTGGTCTTGAATGCTTTTAATACGGTCGCAAAGCCTGGTTTCCCGGTTAGCGTTTCTTGGTTTCCCAAGGGACAAACGACAGATACGATTCGGGTTTCTGAATCGGGTTGTTATTCTGTAGTGGTGACGGATTTAGCTTCTGGATGCGCGGCTGAGGCGAAGATGGAGGTGAAGATTTGTGGGGAAAAACCGAAGGCGGGGGGAGAGGATGGATGGGATTTTGGCCAAAATGTCTCTTTGCGATTTACGGGCGGATCATCCACTCCAAGCACGGGAAGAGGGCCCATGCGAACGCCAGCTGGTGTGGCTAAAATGACCGATGAGAATAACGATTTAATTTTCTATACGAACGGTTCCCGTGTTTTTGCGAAGGATAATTCACTCGTTGCGACGGGATTGAATGGGGATTCGACAAATATCCAAGGGGTTGCGATTCTTCCTAAAACTACTTGCAAAGGCTGTCAAGCAGAGTATTATATCTTTACTTTTCAACGCAATGCAGCGGGTGAAAATCAAATTTACTACAGTATTTACGACCGAAAATTGAATGGAGGACAGGGGGGAGTGTCAATCAAAAATCAATTCTTGAGTCCAGCTCCATCAGCGGAACGTTTTGGCGTTGCAGTCGGTGGAGGCGATTATTATTGGTTGCAAACACAGGACGTTAATTCTACTATTTTACGCACTTTCAAGGTGTCGAAAGCGGGAATTTCGGCGCCGATAGAGGCGAATGCGCAGAGTCCAGCGACAGGCAATACGGCGTCTACCCATTTCTCTCGATATGGGAAAGTGTTATCCATTGCCTATTCCGCCCCTCCAACTAATAAAGTAGATATTTATTATTTTGATGTGGCG
>JBMSJH010000065.1:0-10159 GCA_049418705.1 Aquirufa sp. | reverse complement strand
AGAAAGGATGATGGAGGGAGCGGCTATGGTCACTCCAGTAGACAGTGCACGTGGTATTAAAAATAAGAGGGAGGTTAGCACTCGGGTTTTGGCATCAAAACGATTCTCCAAAAACTCATAGGCAGTGTATACTTTTAGAGAGAAATAATGTGGAATGAAGGTCACTGAAAGGACGATCATCGCGATAGGTAAGCCCAGGTAAAACTGTACAAAACGCATTCCATCGTGGTAGGCCTGGCCTGGAACGGATAAAAAAGTAATCGCAGAGGCCTGCGTCGCCATCACGGATAATAAAATGTGGTACCAAGGTAATTCACGGTCGGCTAACAGAAATCCCTGCAACGAGTGCTTGGTTTGATTTCCTTTCCAGCTTCCATAGGCCACAATTCCACCAATAGTCACCAATAAAACGATCCAATCGAGTGCTTGCATGACTACTTAAAGGTTTCTGTTAAAAAAATGAAGGTCGCAATTACTCCGATGAGGAATGCCATTAAAGCGACGTACCAGCGACTGAATTTCATAGGAGGTTTATTTTTGCCAAAGTTAATCCAATATTTATATTTAAAAGCTTTTGAATTTTTAAAATTGCTGACTACCTTTGCACTCCAATTTACGCGGGTGTGGTGGAATTGGTAGACATACCAGACTTAGGATCTGGCGCCGCGAGGCATGGGGGTTCGAGTCCCTTCACCCGTACCAATGGCAAGCCCTCAACACCAAAAAGGTTTTGAGGGTTTTATTTTAAAAGCTAATTATAAATAATCACAAATGAACATTTCACTTAACAAGGCAGGAGATTTAGAAGGTCGTTTGACCGTGGCAGTTTCACCAGCAGACTATGCGGACAAAGTAGAGGCTAAATTGAAAGATTATCGCAAAAAAGCTTCCATCAAAGGATTCCGTCCAGGAATGGTTCCAGCTGCGCTTGTAAAGAAATTATATGGTCAATCTGCTTTAGTAGACGAGATCAACCACTTGTTAGGACATGCGGTTTCTGATTATATCAAAGAAAACAAATTGAACTTAGTAGGAGAGCCTTTGCCAGCTGTTGAAGAGGCGGATGCGATCGACTGGGAAAAAGATACGGAATTTACATTCCACTATGATTTAGGTTTCCACGGAGATTTTACGGTGGATTTGGCCAAAATCAAAACAATCAACTCGTACGAAATCAAAGCTGACAAGAAGGAAATCGAAGAAACGATTGAGAACTTGAAGAAGCAATTTGGCGATCAAACACACCCGGATTCAGTAGAAGACCGTGATTTAGTATTCGGTACTTTCACGCAAGGGGAGTGGGTAGAGAAATCAGCTATCCCAATGCACGCGATCAACGATAAGTCGAAGAAAGTGTTCATCGGAGCGAAGAAAGACGATACCTTGAAATTTGCGATTGATAAAGTATTCGTAGATGCAAAGGCTTTAGCTTTAGCAACTGGAAAGAAAGAAGACGAAGTAGCTGATTTGAAAGGAGAGGTTTCATTCGTAGTGGAAGATATTACACGTCAAGTTCCATCGGAATTAAACGTAGCGTTTTTTGACAAAGTATTAGGTGCTGGCAAAGCGACAGATGAGAAATCATTCCGCGAGCAGGTTGAAACGATTGTAACAGAAAACTACAAGCGTGAGGCGGAATACTTATTACGTATCGATGCGGAGAAAGCTATTTTAGAGCAAGTTAAAATTGATTTACCAGAGGCATTCTTACGCACTTGGTTAATCCGTATCAACGAAGGTAAGTTTACACCAGAGCAAATTGATCAAGACTTTGATAATGTGAAGAAAGACATTCGTTGGAACTTGATCAAGAACGAAATCGCTGAGAAATTCGACGTGAAAGTAGAATATCCAGAGGTAGTGGAGAAGGCGAAAGATATGGTACGTGCACAGTTTGGTGGTTATTTATCATCTAACGAGCCAGGTATCGAAGAAATGATCGAGAAAATCGCGATGGGTTACTTGAGCGATAAATCGAAGTCAGATAACTTCATGAACTTATACAATCAAGCGTTTGCTGATAAAGTTTCAGCGGCAATTGTAGCTAACGTTCCTCACAAAGTGACGAAAATAGACGTAGACAAGTTTAAAGAAATCGCTGCGGCGCTTTAATTTTAAATTGTCTTTATATTTTTGAAAGCCCCGCAAATTGCGGGGTTTTCTGTGAACAAAGGTTTGTATATTTGTGTTCTACCTATTAAAAGCAGAAATTTGATTCTTAAACATTGAAATCTATGTATCCAAAGGAGTTATCATCAGAAGAATTTCGCAAGTATGCGGTTCACCACAGAGGTTTGAACGGTCTTGCAGTTGATCAATATATGAATAACATCGGCAGTCGCCCGATGCACCAAATCGAAGATATGACGCAATACATCATTGAAGAACGCCCAATGCGTTTCGCTCAAATCGATGTATTCTCTCGTTTAATCATGGATCGCATCATCTTTATGGGTGTTCCGGTAGATGATTATATGGCAAATATCATTGTGGCTCAATTATTATTCATGGAGTCCACGGATGCAAAGAAAGACATCGTGATGTATATCAATAGCCCAGGTGGATCCGTTTACGCTGGTTTAGGTATCTACGATACGATGAATTATATCCGTCCAGAGGTGGCTACGGTTTGTACTTCTCTTGCAGCTTCGATGGGAGCCGTTTTATTAGCCGGTGGTGCAGCTGGAAAGCGTTCTGCTTTAGAGCATGCGCGTGTGATGATTCACCAACCTTCAGGTGGTGCACAAGGTCAGTCACGTGACATCGAAATCACCGCCCGCGAAATCGTGAAGATTCGCCAAGAATTATATGAAATCTTAGCGAAGCACTCTGGAAAATCATTTGAAGATATCGAGCGCGATTCGGATCGTGACTATTGGATGAAAGCGGCTGAGGCGAAAGAATATGGTTTAATTGACGAGATTTTAACAAGAACTGTCTAGTGGCTAGTAAAAAAACAAGTTGTTCCTTCTGCGGTCGTCCTAAAAACGAGGTGGGTTTATTGCTTTCTGGCATCGATGGCCACATTTGCAATAACTGCTTGCAACAAGGATATGAGGTGGTGAAAGAGGAGATGGGTGTAGCGGCTCAATCGAAAGCGGGTACGAATCACTCGTTTGAATTAGTGAAGCCGAAGGATTTGAAAGAATATTTAGATGGCTATATCATCGGACAGGAAGAAGCTAAAAAGCACCTTTCTGTGGCGGTTTATAACCACTACAAGCGTTTAATGCAGGCTCCATCGAATGACGATGTCAAGATCGAGAAGTCGAATATCCTGATGGTAGGTGAGACAGGGACAGGTAAAACCTATTTAGCTCGTACGCTTGCCCAAAAATTACAAGTCCCTTTCTGTATCGCCGATGCCACCGTCATTACGGAGGCAGGTTATGTGGGTGAGGATGTGGAAACGATTCTAACTCGTTTACTTCAAGCGGCGAATTATGATGTAGAGAAGGCCGAATGTGGTATCGTTTTCTTTGATGAAATAGATAAAATCGCCCGCAAATCTGATAACCCATCTATCACACGTGATGTGTCTGGCGAAGGTGTACAGCAGGCTTTATTGAAATTACTAGAAGGTTCGATTGTGAACGTACCACCGCAAGGAGGTCGCAAGCACCCAGACCAAAAGATGATCGCCGTGAACACCGAGAACATTTTGTTCATTTGTGGTGGTGCTTTTGATGGGATCGATCGCCACATCGCAAAGCGCTTGAATTCGCGTCCGATTGGATTCTCAGGTGATGATACCTTCCACGAGTCATTCGAGAAGGACCAAATCATGAAGTATGTAACGGCGCAGGATCTGAAGTCTTTTGGCTTGATTCCTGAACTATTAGGTCGTCTTCCTGTCGTGACTTATTTGAATCCATTAGATACGACGGCTTTGTTGTCTATCTTAACGGAGCCAAAGAACGCGTTAGTGAAGCAATACGAGAAGCTTTTCGAGATGGAAGGCGTTTCGTTGACTTTCCAACACGATGCTTTAGTCTACATGGTGGAACAAGCCATGCAATATAAATTAGGTGCGCGTGGGTTACGTTCTATTATGGAAGCAGTGATGACAGACGCGATGTATGAAATTCCATCCCAAACTGAATTGAAGAAATTCGAGGTGGATTTGAATTATGCTAAATCAAAGTTCGAAAGAACGGTGTTTCATCAAATGAAAGTAGTCGCTTAACGCTATGAAAAAATTCATTTTATTTTTATTGATGGGCTTACCAGCCTTTGCTGGAGAAGAAAATAATAAACCAACTGCCTTGCAGATGGCGCCGGTTGAAAAGCTGTCACCAGTTACTACGCCTTCTGTCACTCCGGCGGTGGAAACGCTTGTTGCCCCTAAGGTTGCTCCCGAAATGAAAGCTCGGAAAGAGCAGGTTTCTCTTAGCACTGAGGTGAAAGCAGTTAAAAAAGCGGTAGAGCCAAGAGGATGGCATCCGAAAGTAAAAATGGGTTTTACCCTGCTTGCATTGGGTGTGGTTTTGGTGGTGTTAGGCTTAGGTTTTGTCGGTGGTTTATCTGCCTTTATTGGCCTATTATTTACGATTGCAGGCTTATTGCACACCTATTAAGATGCTTGATACCCAGCTTGTTTTATTGCATGGTTTTGGGGAAGATGAACGTATTTGGGCTGATTTCTCACCTTATTTAGGGGAGAATTTCATCCTTCACACGCCATCTTATGCCGCTTGGACGGATTGTGCTACGCTCGCCGATTACGCGAAAAAAATACAATCTTCATTGCCTGCTGATCTTACCTTTTGTGTGGTAGGTCACTCGATGGGAGGGTACATCGCCCTGGAATTAGCGTCTTTATTTCCTGAGCAGGTAAAAAAAGTGGTGATGTTACATTCTACTTTTTTGCCAGACACGGAAGAAAAGAAAATCAATCGGGATAGAACGGCAGAACTATTGGCTAAAAAAGGAACTGCCTTTTTTATAGGCCCCTTTCTCCCTAATTTGTTTGCCTCTCCCTCTAGTGAGCAGATGGCTGTCTTGGCAGATCGATACAGAACCTTGCCTGTGGAAGGATTAATTTCGGCGACTAAAGCGATGCGAGACCGTAAAGATTTCACGGACTTTGTTCAAGCTACCTCGATTCCATTTTTGTTTATTTTGGGAGCAGAGGATGCCCTAATCTCTCCTGAATCCATTACTCGTTTTATTCAGAAATCCGTCGTAATTTTACCCAATGTAGGCCACCAAGGTACCTACGAAGCGCCTGAAGCAGTTGCTGAGGCGATTAATCAATTTGTGAATGTCTGATATTATCATTGCCCTAGATGGCTTTTCTTCTTGTGGAAAAAGTACGACTGCCCGCCACGTTGCGGCAGCCTTGCACTATGCCTTTTTGGATACGGGTGCCATGTACCGTGCGGTAGCCCTTTATTTTCACCGCCAAAACGTCGATGTATCAAATCTTCAAGCCGTAAAAGATGCACTTTCTCATGTAGAGATTACCTTTCAGTTCAACCCGGCTAAACAAGCATCCGATACCTTGTTGAATGGGGAGAATGTGGAGGCGGAGATTCGTAAAATGTATATTTCAGATTTAGTGAGTCAGATAGCGGCTATCCCTGAAGTAAGGCATGCGATGGTGGCTCAACAACAGCGAATGGGCGAAAAGAAGGGGATTGTGATGGATGGCCGTGATATTGGAACGGTTGTTTTCCCTAACGCCGAATTAAAGATATTCATGACAGCTGAGCCGCATATTCGGGCACAGCGCCGCAAATTAGAATTACTTCAAAAAGGAGAAGACTTACCTTTGGAAGAAATCATTGAAAACCTGCGCAAAAGGGATGAAATTGATTCAAACCGGAGTGAAGGGCCTTTGAAGCGGGCAGCCGATGCAATTGATTTAGATACCTCTTATCGTACAATGGACGAGCAAGTAGAGTTTGTGTTAGATCACGTTCGACGCGTGCAAGGTGAAAAACGCTAATCCATTTATCATCGTAGGCCAGGGTTTAGCTGGCACCATTTTAGCCCATCATTTTTTAGAGGCTGGGATTCCCTTTGTGATATACGATTCGCCGGAGACTCATTTTACCTCATCACAGGCCGCTGGTGGCATTTTTAATCCGGTGACGGGTAGAAAATTGGAAAAGACTTGGCTTGCAGAAGACTTATTTCCCTATTTAGTTGATTTTTATTCTCGCTTAGAGCAAACCCTAGGGGCTTCCTTTTTTTACCCCATGCCACTTTTTCGTCCCTTTGCAAATGAGGAAATGAAGACCTGGTTAATGGATCGAAAAGAGACGATTGACCATGCTTATTTGCGTTGGGAAGCGGAGGGAGTTTGGGTGGAACAAGCCGGATGGGTGGATGTGGTGAAGCTATTGCAGATCTCACGACTTTATTTCATCGAAAAGGGTCTATTGAAAACAGAAACCTATACCGGCCATGAAGCGATTTTTTGTGAGGGATTTCATGGTCAAAAAAATCCCTTGTGGTCAAGTTTGCCTTTCTTGCCGGCTAAAGGGGAGTTAATGGAAATTCAATCCGACGAACCGTCGGAGGACTATATTTTAAACAAAAATGGCTTTATCCTGCCTTTGGGCGGAAAGCAATTCAAGGTTGGAGCTACCTATAGTTGGAAGGAATTCACGCATGAAATTACCTCAGAATCCCGAGAAGCTTTAGAGGATAAATTGAAAGGAATGGGAGTGGAGGCTTATGAATTTATTTCCCAAAAAACTGGTGTTCGTCCCGCGACCCAGGATCGCCGTCCGTTTGTCGGTTTTCGACCAGATGGGAAGGCGGGTATTTTTAATGGATTTGGTTCAAAAGGAGTCTCTTTAAGCCCTTTTTTCGCGAAACAATGGACGCAAGAAATCCTTGGAAAAGCAGAGGTAGATTCTGAAGCATCAATTCGTCGATTTTATCATTTATTTTCCGTTTAAATCAGTAAATTTGGTTTTAAAGTCTTTGGCCAAATGCGTAGTGTAAAATTCTTTTTTGCCGTCCTACTGCTTCTGTCTTTCAGCTATATTCAGCTTAAAGCACAGAATTCTCAATGGATACAAGAGAATCACCGCATTCAATACCAAAAATTTGCCTGGAAATATGTGGCAAGTTCGAATTACGAAGTCTATTACCTGGATAAGGACGAGCCATTAGCGAAGTCTACACTAACGTATTTAGAAGCCAATTTTGTTCGAATTACAGAGCAAATTTCCTATACTCCGGTACAAAAAGTCAAGATTTTTATCTACCCTAACCACGAATCGTGGTTGCAAAGTAATAGTGGAATATCGCTGAGTGATGCGAAAGAGGTGGAAAGTGAAAATCTCTCAAAATTCCGTATAGAAATCCCCTTTAAAGACAATTTATATTCGTTTAAGCAAGAATTAACGAAACAAGTGGTACGTGTCTACTTACAAGACCTCCTCTATGGCGGAAGTGTAAAAGATGTATTACAAAGTTCATTTTTGCTAAACCTATCCGATTGGTACGTTTTAGGGATGGCAGCCTATATTGCGGCTGGAGATTCTCCCGAAATGCGTCGATTTACGTATCAAATCATCAGTGAAAATAAGATTCGAAAACTGCCTTTAGCGAAAGGCAAGGAAGCGGAGCTCCTGGGACAATCGATTTGGTCCTACATTGCCAGCACGTATGGGAAACAGGCCATTGGTAATATTCTGAATTTGACGCGGATTATCCGGAGTGAGCAGTCAAGTGTGGCTAGTACAATTAGGAAGCCCTTCACTAAGTTTTTAAAGGAATGGTTTGACTATTATTTAAACGACGCGAAGCAGCTGGAAGTAAATTCACAAAAAGTATTCTCTACGGATGATTTCGCGGGTACACCTGCCGGAATTCAATCGCATCGCATGAGCCCAGATGGATTGCACGAGGTGTGGGTAAGTGATGAATCCGGACGTTTCAGTGTTCATTTACATACGCTTGCTTCGAAAAAGTCACAGGTAATTTTGCAGTCTGGCTTGAAAGAGGTCAATCGTTTGTCTTCAGGCAAAGGACCATTATTGTCTTGGAGCGGTAAAAATCAGTTACATGTTTTGTTTTCAGATCAAGGATTCACGTGGTTAAAAACGTTCCAAGTTGACAAAAATGGCCGCAGCACGGGTGATCAAAAAAAGAAGATCGCGAATCTGTCCTATTTATCGATGGAGATGAATGCGAATGGAACGAAGATGCTGGTGCGTGTTTTGGAAAAAGGCCAAGTAGATGTGGGGATGTATGATTTAAAGCGCAATCGCCTTAATCTGATCACGAAAGATGCTTTTGATGAAACGGAGGCTCGTTTATTACCTGATAACCGCATTTTGTATGTAAGCGATCGGTATATTGATTCTTTACCTGCGCCTGCTGCCCCCTTCTCTTCTATTTTTGTCTATAATCCAGAAGAGCCTGAGAATCCGATACGCCTATTTTCTACCTCGGGTAAAGTGTCTAATTTTCAGTTTCGCTCAGATTCGATTGCCTATTTTTTACACGGCCAAAGTCAAGGCAACCGCCTCATCCGATTTAATTTAACTGATACCACTTTTCAGCAAATGGCTTTGCGTTCTGTGGCTTGGGATCAATTTGAAATTTCACCTACTGGAATCTCTAGTAAGGAGAATACGATATTAATTGATAAAATCGCGCGTTATTCTTGGTCGAGTATCGATGAACTACCGAATTCAGCCTGGATTCCAACCATACTAGATCCGGTGGTGCAAGCGAGTTTGGAAACGCCTGTTATTGAAACTTCAGATGCGGCTAAAAAACAAAGACGTGCTCGACTAGAGAGACAACAAAGCATTCGTTTGAAAAGAGAGCCAGGGAAGCTGATAGGACCTTATGAGTATGAGAGTTCCTTTGTGATGAATAGTTCAGAGGGGCAATTTAAATCAGATCCCATTCGTGGATTAGGCTATGCTTATGAGTTGAAGGCGAACGATTTACTCGAAAACCACCTCTTCAAGGCAGGGATTTTTTTAGCGGCGAATCTGCGGAATACGGATCTTTGGGGAGAATACAATTACCTAGCTAACAAGTTGGATTGGACATTCCGTTATGATCGTAAAGTCTTGAGTCAAGACACGGAATCAGCAATTCAAAAAATACGCTATAATCGATTTGCGCTTAGTGCTAGCTATCCCTTCAGCTTACTCAGTAGACTGACTGTGACGGGAATGTACCGAGCAAATCGTTTGTTTAGTCAATACACCTTGTCTAGTCCTGAGGATTATATCGGTTACGCGGGTACGCAAGTAAATTATGTCTACGATCATACGATACCGGCAGGAGAGAATCTGAGGACTGGTTTGCGATTCAGTGTCAGTGCTGAGGCAAATACGGCAGTTGAGAATTCAGGGGATTTTGTTCGTTTGGTTTTGGACACCCGCTATTATAAAAAAATATCCAATTCTTTTTATGTGGCGACGCGGTTTTCTGCCTCCCACCAAGTGGGTTCATCTGCTCCAGCTTCCATGCTAGGTGGGGTGGATAATTGGTTGTTTAATAAAGCAGAAACTAGAACGCAGGAAACTCCTTTGGGGACTCAGGGATTAGCGAATCGGGATATTTTCATGAGTGAATTTATCGCCCCATTGCGTGGATTCTCCTATAATAAATTGAGTGGAAACAGTCATTTATTATTGAATGTTGAATTGCGAATGCCGGTTAAGTCCTTGATGTCTGTCGAGTCCTCCTCATTCTTGAATTCATTGCAATTGGTCGGATTCACGGATATAGGAACTGCCTGGACGGGTTCAAGTCCTTTTGCAAAAACAAACGGATTCAATACGAATGTGTATGGCGGAAATACGAATCCCTTCCAAGCTACCGTAACAGATTTTCGTAATCCTTTTTTAATGGGCTACGGAATGGGGGCACGAGCGAATGTCTTTGGGTATTTTGTGAAGTTTGACTATGCATTTGGTCTAGAAAATAAGGAAGTGAAATCTCCGGTTACTTACTTAACGCTGGGATACGACTTTTAAATGAAAAAATGCCTATTCTTTTTTTGGCTGTTGTTGCCTGCTCTTTTAGTAGGCCAAAGTCTCAGCGTCTCTAACCTGCCCATTCTTCGCATCAATACGAAGTCAAGGATTATTCAAGACGAACCTAAAATTCCAGTAGTGATGGAATTATTCGATTCAGGGCCAGGTCAATTAAATCAAGTTTCT
Source organism: Aquirufa sp. (assembly GCA_049418705.1). Classification (GTDB taxonomy): domain Bacteria; phylum Bacteroidota; class Bacteroidia; order Cytophagales; family Spirosomataceae; genus Aquirufa. Next base: position 11 of record JBMSJH010000065.1, on the reverse strand, counting down.
TCTACTAATAC
>JBMSJH010000064.1:0-10193 GCA_049418705.1 Aquirufa sp. | reverse complement strand
ATTGGAGCCTTCTTTCATGGCTGGAACAGTGATTGTGGTGATGGGGCTTGTGGCGTTGTATACTTATTTTTGGTAAGTCATTTATAGTTAGCCATAAAAAAAGGGATCGAATTTCGATCCCTTTTTTTATAGTAGCCAGTAGCCAGTAATCAGTAATCAGCAATCAGTGGTCAGTGTTCAAAGTTCAAAGTTCAAAGAATGTATCGCCGCAGGCGATTCCACCTTTGTACTTTTTGCTTTGATCTTTGCTCTTTGTTTCAGGAGTTTATAAAAACGCGATGCGTTTTATAAAGCTCCTGAAATAATCGAATCCACTACACTCGGATCTAACAACGTCGACGTATCTCCTAAGTTAGAGGTATCACCTTCCGCCACTTTGCGTAGAATGCGGCGCATGATTTTGCCGGAGCGTGTTTTAGGAAGGCCAGTGACGAATTGAATCTTGTCTGGTTTAGCGATGGGTCCGATGACACGAGTAACGGTTGCTAATATATCCTTGCGGGTTAAATCATCATTAATCGTCGGGTGTTCACAGATGACATAGGCATAAATTCCTTGGCCTTTCACATCATGTGGGTAACCTACAACGGCTGATTCAATAACGCCTGTGTGCATATTGATGGCATTTTCTACTTCTGCCGTACCAATGCGGTGCCCAGAAATGTTCATTACGTCATCTACACGACCGGTGATTCGGTAGTAACCATCTTCATCCCGCATACATCCATCACCAGTAAAGTAAAGTCCTGGGTAGGTAGAGAAATAGGTTGATTTGCAACGTGAATGATCACCGTAGGTGGTACGGATAATGGATGGCCATGGGTATTTGATACATAAGTTACCATTAACCCCATTTCCGGTTATTTCATTTCCATTTTCATCTACGAGCATCGGTTGGACGCCAGGTAAAGGTAAAGTCGCAAATGCTGGCTTTAGCGGTGTTATTCCCGCGATAGGGGAAATCATTAATCCGCCCGTTTCCGTTTGCCACCAAGTATCGACAATTGGGCAATTTCCTTGTCCTACTTTATCATTGTACCAGTGCCATGCTTCTTCGTTCAAGGGTTCACCTACAGATCCTAAAACGCGAAGAGAGCTTAAGTCTTTGTTTTCGATATGTTCATCTCCAAAACCCATCAATGAACGAATCGCTGTAGGTGCGGTGTAGAAAATATTAACGGAATGTCTTTTGATAATATCCCAAAAACGTCCAGCATCAGGATAAGTTGGGATGCCTTCAAATAGAACGGATTTAGCACCGTTTAAGAGTGGGCCATAAACTAAATAGGAGTGACCTGTTATCCATCCAATGTCTGCTGTACAGAAGAAAACCTCTCCTGGGTTGTATTGGAACACATTTGCAAAGGTATAGGCTGTGTAGACCATGTAGCCGCCGCACGTGTGAACCACCCCTTTGGGCTTTCCTGTAGATCCTGAAGTATATAAAATAAACAAGGGATCTTCCGCGTTCATAGCTTCCGCAGGGCAATCCGCTGCCGCTTCATTTTCTTCTTGTTCCCACCAAAGATCACGGCCACCGATCATCGATACAGGTGTTTTTGTCCGTGTTTTAACGATTACTTTTTCGACCGATGGACAAGTGACTAAGGCATCATCCACGGTTTCTTTCATCGGTATCGTTTTATTTCCACGAACGGCACCATCAGTGGTGATAACGACTTTGCATTCGGAATCATTAATTCTATCGGCAATAGATTGAGCGGAAAATCCACCGAAAACCACGGAATGTATGGCACCAATGCGAGCACAAGCTAAAACCGCAATGGCTAATTCAGGAATCATTGGCATGTATATGCAGACACGGTCGCCCTTTTTAACTCCTTGATTTTTTAACACATTACCAAATTTACATACACGGGCATGTAATTCGCGGTAAGTCAAGGTGATGGCCTCATCACCTGGTTCATTTGGTTCATAAATGATGGCTGCTTGATCTGGAATCGTTTTTAAATGACGATCTAGGGCATTGGTTGTAATATTCATTTGGCCATCTTCAAACCATTTGACCGAATAATCATCAAAATTCCAATCGAGTACTTTCGTAAATGGTTTAATCCAGTCGAATTGGTTCGCTATACCAGCCCAGAATTTTTCTGGCGTCTTTACGCTTTCTTCGTAGGCCTCATGGTATTGTTGAAGGGAGGTAATTCTCATAACAGTATTGATTAGTTTTAGCTTTGTAGGTTTAATTCATGGACTTTTTTCAATAAATCTCTATTGGAAAAAGGTTTTGGTACGTATAAATCGGCTCCTGCCTGGTAGCCTCGTTCAATGTCTGAATCAGCAATTTTGGCAGAAATAAAAATGATTTTAGGAAGGTAAGTAGGAGATAGGGTTTTTGCTTGCTTGCATACACCATATCCATCAATTTTAGGCATCATGATGTCCAAAATGATCACTTCTGGCAATTCTTTTTCGATTAGTTGGATGGCTTCCTCTCCATCTCGTGCTACATACACTTGATGTCCTTCCTTTCGCATCAGAAAGTCCAAAGACATTAAGATAGCTGGTTCATCGTCTGCAATTAGTATTCTCATAGTAGGCGGTTTTATTCGATAGGTAATTTAATCAAAAATAGGGCTCCTTGTCCTAAAGAACTCTGAACATGTATACTTCCTTGTAGGTGTTCCACAATTTTTTTCGAAATGGATAGCCCTAAACCAGAGCTTTCAATTTTGCGATTAGGATTATCTACCTGTTTGAATTTTTCAAATATTTGATCATGGAATTTAGGATCAATTCCGATGCCATTGTCTTCAATTTCTATACAAATGTGTGTGGCTGATTCTTTTAAACGAACAGTGATTTTTCCGATTCCTGGTTCCACATTTTTGATGGCATTGGAAATCAGATTGATGACTACTTGAACGAGTTTTTCAAAATCACCGATTACTTTTCGTTGGGTTCTTTTTTGGCTTAGATCAATTAGTAAGCTTACTTGATTTTGTTTAGCAATGGCTATGAAATTTTGGGCCGCTTTTTCAATGACCTCCTCTAAAAGGATGGCTTCTAGTTTGAATTTCTGTTTCCCCGCGTCTAATTTTTCTAAGTCTAATACCTGGTTAACTAATCGGCTTAAACGATCAGATTCTTGAATAATGGTTTCTAGGAATTTTTTACGATCCTCTGGATCAATATCCTCATGGTCCACCATGATCTCAGAAAGAGATCGAATGGAGGTGATAGGGGAGCGAATTTCATGGGTTACCGTCGTTAGGAACTCATTTTTTTGTGCATCTAATTTGCGTAGATTCAAATTGCTCTGTTGTAAATCCCTTGATTTTTGTACTAAATCCACCACTTCCGAAACGCCAATATGCTCTTCTTTTGCAATGGCAGAAATAATGAGGCGAGCGGAAGTGGAACCGACGAAACCTGCTAGCATTTTCTCTGTATTGTTCACCAATCGAGGGTCAGCATATGTCTCTTGCAAAGAGATTTGATGTAAGGCAGCAAACTGTTTTAAGTTGGTTTCTGCTTTAAGCTTACCCATAAATCCAGCTAAAGCGTTTTTCAAATCCTTCAATTTTGCTTTCCCTTTCCACAAAGTCGCATCTTCTAAGCTTTGGGTATATTCAAATACGTTGACAAAAAGGTACGCTTGATTGGCTTCTTTGGCAGACTGCTTCGTTAAAATAGAGACACTGATGAAGGCGAATGTATTAAGGCTTAAAGACCAATAACCCGCATTATTGATGGGGTTAAATCCAGGAATTCGAAAATTATCTACAGAAATCCCAAGGCTAGGTAGTAATAATAAGGCGCAACAGATCGAAAAGCCCACCAGGATACCAGAAAGAGCACCTAGTCGAGTCCCATTTTTCCAATAAAGTCCTAGAATGGTAGCGGGTGCAAATTGCGCTACAATCAAGAAAGAGGTCATTCCGATGGACACCAGATTAACGAAATTCTCATTAATTCGGTAATGTGCATAGGCCATCCCCATAATGACAACGATAAATAATCGCCTTAAGTTATGAATGATGGACCCCAGTTTTTCTTGATTTCTTTCGACAAAAGCTTTGCGCTGTAATAGCAGCGGCATAAATAAGTTATTACTGATCATGGAACTGATGGCTATAGTTTCCATAATGACCATGCCAGTCGCCGCGGAGAAGCCCCCGATATAAACAATGACAGCAAGTGTAGTAGATGAAAAGTGTAAGGGTAATCCCAAAACGTATAAATCAGGATTTAATCCGGTGCTATGTAAATAGGTAAATCCTGCGTAACCTATAGGAAGGACAAAGAGGTTGATTAACACCATGTAGAGTGGAAAAATCCAAGAAGCATGTTTGAGGTTTTCTTCTTCATTTATTTCAACGACTGCCACATGAAAAACACGAGGTAGAAATAGAAATGATACACTACAAATGAATAATTGGATAAACCAATTACCATAACCTCCTTGATTTTTTAGCGAAATAGGAGCAACAGAAGCTTGATCTACTATGCTTGACCAACCCTCCTGGAAATAATAAGTAAGAATGATTCCTACTGCCAAGAAGGCAATTAATTTAATGATGGATTCAATTCCTATCGCAAAAATCATGCCTTCGTGTTTCTCCGATGAATTGAATTTACGTGGTCCTAAAACGAGGATGAATAGGGTTATGGCGATGAAAAGTAGGAAGGAGGGGTCCTGATAAAAGGCAACTTCCAGATTGTTTTGTGTGATTAAATCAAAACTTTGTGAGATCGCTTTTAATTGTAAGCCAATGTAGGGGATGCCAGCAAAAACGGATATAAGGGTAATGATTTGACCTAATCGATTATCTTTTCCAAAACGGGTAGAAATAAAATCGGCAATATTCGTAATGTGGTGAATTTTAGCAATGCGAATCATTTTGCGCACAAATCCCCACGCTAAAATCATCACTAAAGTGGGTCCTAAATACACGGTTAGGAAACTCATTCCACCTGTACTTACTTGACCGACAGACCCGTAAAAAGTCCAAGCCGAGCAATAAATGGCTAGGGATAAAGCATAAATAAGGGGATTATTAATCAGGCTTTTTGAGCGTACTTTTTTCTTTTCAGCCCAGGCAGCTAAAAAGAAAAGTATTCCCAAATAGGCGACCGATAAAAGGGCTATAATCCAGGTACTCATTTTTTGTTTTTATAATTCAGTATGATACCCGTTAAAAGAATGGCGAGCAACCAAACAACGACACAATAGGCATATAGTAGCGGAACACCTCCCACACTTTTTGAATTGTCAAAAAGGCTGATGATCGGAAAGTTAATCAGTCCTAAAAAGAGGAAAGCCACTAAAACCAGGCGATTATTGCGCATAATAGATAAAACGGCTGCCCTCTATTGCTAGAAGGCAGGCCGTTTTTGTTTGTTGATTATACATTATCAAATTCTCCGGTCAGGGAATAATATCCGAAAACAGACATTCCAATGGAGATCAGCGGAGCTAACACAAAGGTGTAGATGATCGCTGGGACTAAATCATTTCCCCCTTTTTCAAAAAGCGGTACCGCTTGAAAATAGATGAGGTAGATTCCTGCAGATACGCCTAATGCGATCCAAATCAGTCCTAATAGTTTTTTAAGAGCATTCATAATTTTTCTTTTATAGGTTATTAGGCGTGTTTTTTATCGCCTTTGATGTAAATAATACCGATGATAACACAAACAGTCACTAGAGCGATTGGGTAATTTAAACCCTCTAAATAAGGTTTCGCATAGGTAGCTGCTTGTCCTGCTTCTTCCGCTGTTTTGTTTGCATCTTTCGCTGTGGTAACTAAGAAAGTCGCAATCGCTGGCATTAAACCACCGAAGATACCATTTCCAATGTGGTAAGGCAATGACATAGACGTATACCGAATTTTAGTCGGGAATAATTCGACTAAGAACGCCGCGATAGGACCATAGGCCATTGTTACAAAGGTAATAAGTAAGAATACCATACCGATAAGGGTCCATTTGTCAGAATCATTAATCGTGATAGTTTCTTTTACATCCGCTTTAGGAGCCTCTGCCGCCTTATCCGCAAGGATCACTTGTTTGCTTACTTTTTTATACGTTGCACCATCGGTATAAGCGCGTGTTGTGGTGATAGTTACTAAAGAATCAACCGTTGATTTCGCATTTAAAGCACGTGTTTCTTCGATTTTCTCAGAACCAGCAACCACTTCCTTATTGTTGACATTCACTGTTTGGTACATCTTATCAAAAATAGGGCGATAAGCAAAAACAGCAATGGCCATACCCGCTAGCATAATGCCTTTACGGCCGATTTTATCCGATAATGCACCGAAGAAAATAAACAAAGGAGTACCCAATAGTAAACCAATCACAAGAATGGTATTTGTTTGGATATCATCTAAGTTACAGATCTTTAACAAGAACGTTTGTGCATAGAACTGACCTGTGTACCAAACTAAACCTTGACCCATTGTCGCCCCAAACAAGGCAAGCAAGACGAATTTCAAGTTTAATTTATTGCCAAAAGATTCTTTTAACGGATTCGTTGAAGTCGTTCCCTCTTTTTTAGCTTTCTCAAACATAGGTGATTCCTCCATATTGCGGCGAATTAAGAAAGATAAACCCACCATAACGATGGAAAGTAAAAAAGGAATTCTCCAGCCATACTCATCAAAAGCTTCTTTGCTCATTGATGAACGAGTTAACATGATTACACCAAGTGAGATGACAAGTCCTACTGTCGCTGTTGTTTGGATCCATGAAGTGAAGAATCCACGACGCTCAGCTGGGCTATGTTCAGCCACATAGGTGGCTGCACCCCCATACTCACCACCTAAGGCTAAACCTTGTAATAAACGAAGTGTCAATACTAAGAATGGTGCCCATCCACCAATCGTCGAATAGGATGGAACTAAACCAATCGCGAAAGTCGCGCCACCCATTAACATAAGCGTAACCATAAACGTGTACTTACGTCCGATTAAGTCGCCTAAACGACCAAATACTAAGGCTCCAAAAGGACGAACTACGAATCCGGCCGCAAAGGTGGCCAAGGTATTTAAGAAGGCAGCGGTCGGATTATCCGTTGGGAAAAACTTAGTAGATAATACCGTAGCTAAGCTACCGAAGATGTAAAAGTCGTACCACTCGATGAGTGTCCCGACAGATGAGGCACTAATAATGTAGGCCAGGCTTTGTTTTTTTTGTGACATAGTTTTTTAGTTAAGAATGGATAGATTTTATAGGTAGTTGGCAAATTGAATAACGAATTCCCCTTTGTAATCACTGATGTTTTCCTTAGTAGAATAAACGGGTCTAGATGAATATTGTAGGGTTATTTTTGAGTTGTGACCATCGATGTAAAAATTAGATCCGATATCGAAATAGCTACCAGCTGCAGGTAAAGCATCTAATTTTTTCAAAGTATAAGCTACAAATGGTTGAACACGGAGTTTAGGTGCATCGGAGTTTTTAGGTAATAATAAACCTGCTTGCGTATACCAGATAGAACCTGTTCCCATCAATGGACGCGCATTTCCTGCACCAGCTAGGGCTTTAGTACCAGTAAAGCTAGGGTCAGCTGCCCCTGGATTCATAATTCCAGTATTACGAAGGTAATTAGGGCCAAAGTCATTTGAATACAGAACTGTATAAGCCGTAATCGCCATGTTTTTCTTTTTATCCCCAATTGGCATATCTACGAAGGCATCCACCGCCAAGGACGTGATATCATGTTTCGACTTAACCCCATTAAGAGAACTTTGAGTCCCTTCAGGTTGGTTATAAAAACCGGCTCCAATGTTAAATACGCGCTTCGTGCCTACATAGGTACCAACGGTGTAAGGTAATAAATTTGATTCTTGATCAAGGAATTGGTACATCGCGTAACCGCCTTTCGATAAGCGGCTATCTCCATTATTATCTACTGCTACGGCATCTGTAGTGCTATTAACTGGAGCTAAGGACGTAGCAAAAGGCTTGTTAATATTAACGCGGTAATCTAATTTACCCCATTTTCCTTTTGCATAAATTCCAAATAAACGGGCAAATTGATCTGAATTCTCAATTAATGGCCAGTTAAATACCGGAGCGTCCACTGCTAGGAAGTTCAAGGTGCTGGCAGATGTCATGCGTGAAATGCCATTGAAGTAATGCAAACCTGCTCCGAACGACATACTGAATTTCTTGTCTTTCGCCGGTTGAATAAGCGCATACTCACTATAGGCGTCATGGAAGAACATTTGAGGTTTCTTTCCAGCTCCATAACCGCCTGTTCCAGTTGATCCAGAGCCACCACCTTGTACAAAAGATTGATTGTTTACGCCAAAGTGTAGAACCACCATATAACGAGGAGAAATTTGTGAATAAGCTAGCACCCGAATTCGACGTGCACCGATGTCAAAGGTGTTATCTGATGGAGTTCCATTGACCATAGTCCCAGGATTATTGTCTATAGATCTCGCCCAAATTTGATTCCAAAGTACGAAGCGCATATACTTCGAACCTTTGTCATTAAAGTTAATTTTCATACCTGAGCCATAATCGAGAGAGCCTTGTCCTTTCATGCCCAAAGCTGTTAAAAGTAGTGCAAACAGAATAACAGAAGGTTTTTTCATCTAATATAAGTTTTTAAGGTTTTATTTGCATTTTTTGGTTGAGCAAATATTCGCTTAAAATCTTCTGTTCTCTAATTTTGCTATAGGCTTGCTAATTTTATATAGATTTTATTCTTGTCCATTGTATAACCATGAATTTATCCCCTAATTCCGTGATAATCATCCCTTTGTTGCTAAGGTTTCCGGGGACGATGACGAACTCAGAGAGCTCTTTGTGGTTTAGTATACGGTAGGTAGGCGTATAGAACTCTTGCTTAGGTATTTTGATCCGGTATTTTTTAACCCAGTTCATCACAGAAACGTGGCTAATGCCTAATAATCGTTCAATTTCTCGGTAGCTAACTCCTTCAATATAAAGCTGCAAAGCCTTAATCACGTAATAGCTGTCGATACTTTTACCCATTTTGGCGACTGTAAAGTTGTAGCCACAGGATTTACACTTAAATCGTTGTTTTTCGTTAATGATGCCGTTTTTTGCGATTTCATACGACGAACATTGAGGACAAGGGGTTGAGTTTGCCATAGGTACCTATATTATTTTAGCAAAGCTATAGAAATTTACCAAAAATGGTAATTTTGTGAGAAAATATTTAATTTTGTTTATTCAGTCAGCTGGAAAATGAAACAATTTAACGAGACACAACGCTTTACCCAATGGTGGTTATGGCTGATCTTGATAGGTTCCTGGATACTTATGATGTCTGCATTAGCGACAGAACCGCCACAAACCACGATCTCTTTTATCATCTCTTTCGGATTAGGGATGCTATTGCCTTTGCTTTTTTGGCAAATGAAATTAACCACTCGAATTACAGAGGAAGGTATTTATGTGCGTTTCTTTCCGTTTCACTTCAAGGAGAAGTTTTATCCTTGGGAATCAATATCAGCTAGCTATGTCAGAACCTACAGTCCTTTGATGGAATATGGTGGCTGGGGGATTAAATACAGTTTTAAGGGAAATGGTCTCGTATATAATACTGCCGGAAACGTAGGTCTCCAATTGAATTTTAAAGAGGGAGACCCTGTCTTAATCGGTACACAGAAAGGGGAGGAGATCAAGGCGGTATTAGCCGAATTAGGACGTTTAACCGAATCTGTGAAATAAAAGGCGTACCTTTGCGCTGCATTATGAGGATGTTTGTTATTATTTCATTGCTCATAACACATCTTTATACATTTTTATGTCATTCGAATCATTGCACCTCATTGAGCCCATTTTAAATGCGCTCAAAGAAGAGGGTTATAGTAATCCTACCCCCATTCAAGCTCAATCTATCCCTATCGTCCTTCGTGGAACGGATTTATTAGGTTGTGCCCAAACAGGAACAGGTAAAACCGCAGCGTTTACGTTGCCCATCATTCAGCTGTTAGAAGAGAACAAAAGCTTCTCAAAAAATAAGAAAGTTCGTGCCCTAATTGTTACTCCTACTAGGGAGTTAGCGATTCAGATTGGGGAGAGTTTCCGTGCCTATGCGCGTCATACGGATTTGAAATATGCCGTTATTTTTGGTGGTGTAGGCCAAAGTCCTCAAGTTTCAGCCATCCGCAGCGGTGCTGATGTGGTGATTGCGACTCCGGGTCGTCTTTTGGACTTAATGAACCAACGACTTTTATCCATCGC
>JBMSJH010000063.1:0-10184 GCA_049418705.1 Aquirufa sp. | reverse complement strand
TCGCATACTCCGCATAATTCACGAGCATCCCTGGATTCTTTTCACCAGCTGCAAGACGTTTTGGGAATTGTGCAGCTTGTTCGGCTGGATTAGCCGCTTTTGTAGCTATGGCATTTACCATAGTTACCGTATTGTCTTTTTCTCCAAAGATTCTCGCCTGAACGATTTTCATCGTTTTAGGTTCAAAGAACACGAAGGTTGGTGTCGCATTTACGATGATCCCGGCTTGCTTTAAAGCCATCTGATTCGCCGGATTGCGAATATCTAATTGGTAATTGACAAAGTTCTTATTGTACACCCCACCTACTGCTGCTTGCGTGAATACCCCTTTGAAGGAATTGCAAATGTGGCAATCCGGCGCATAAATCTCCATGAAAAGCAATTTGTTTTGCTTGATGGCTTCAGCACGGGCTTCCTGCAAAGAATTAACTTGTAGGAAATTAATTCCTTGAGCTAGGCTCAAAAAGGGTAATAGCAGCGTAATTAGGATGTATTTCATTAGTTGTTTCCTTTTTCTGCAGCAACGATTTCCTTCTGCAAATGAGAGGATAAGGTACGGCAAACGGCTTCTAATTCTTGCGCAAAGAAGTTGTCTCCTGTGGCTTGCAATGATGCATCAGCTACGGTACCTACTACCTCAATGAAAAAGCGCTTCATATCTAACACTTCCATGTCTTTTGTCCAAAGAGGCAATGTCAAAGTTCCTTTGTGGTAAGGATCCCAAGTAGCCACTAAAATAGCCTTCGTTTCTTCGATGCCTTCGTTTGGATTATCTGTGGCTGACCAAGAGATTTGCTCGGGGATGTTTTGGTCGTCTAATTGTATCTTAAAATTGATTTCAGAATGTTTCATGGATGTAAAATTAATCGTATTTTCGTATAAATTAAGGAAATTAATGGTCAGGGCTGAAATTATTACCATTGGAGATGAGATTCTGTACGGGCAGATTCTAGATACGAATACCCAATGGATTAGTCTAGAATTAGACAAGCTAGGGATCAAAACCGTTCGGAAGTCTTCCGTAGGTGATCAAAAATCAGAAATTCTTCAAATCTTGAATGAAGCCGCACAGCGGGCTGATGTCGTTTTTATTACTGGCGGATTGGGTCCCACGAAAGATGATTTAACCAAAAAGATTCTAGCAGAATACTTCGATTGTGAATTAGAAATGCATCCAGTTGCCTTACAAGATGTGACTGAATTCTTCGCTAAACGCGGTCGTGAATTATCCGATATCAACCGAGATCAAGCCCTATTACCTACAAAAGCAGAATTTGTCCGCAACGCACAGGGAACTGCACCCGGTATGTGGTTTAATGAAAAAGGAGTGATTTGGGTTTCAATGCCTGGTGTTCCCTATGAGATGAAGAACATCATGGAGAAAGAGGTGCTACCCCGTTTAGTCACTCATTTTAAAACGCCTGTTATTTTTCATAAAGTTATCAAGACTGTGGGAATCGGTGAATCCTATCTTTCTGAATTGATTGAAAACTGGGAATTGCAATTGCCTGCGCATATCAAATTAGCCTATTTACCTTCCATTGGGATAGTCAAATTGCGTTTAACGGCCGTGGGTGAAGATTTAGCTTTGTTGAAGTCGGAGGTGGACGCTGAGTTAGCCAAAGTCAATCCATTAATTCAATCCTATATTTACGGCTATGAAAAAGATGAATTAGCCGAGGTTGTAGGACGATTATTAGTGGATCGAAAAGCTACTTTAGCCGTTGCAGAGAGTTGTACGGGAGGACATTTAGCCCATCAATTCACGCAAAATCCAGGAAGTTCAGCCTATTTCGTCGGAGGAATTTTGTCGTATGCGAATCAGGTGAAGATAGATCAATTAGGCGTTTCGGCTTCCATAGTAGAAAAAAATGGTGTCGTTTCAGAGGAATGCATTCAGGCTATGGCTATCGGAGTTCAAAAAAGATTGGGAACTACCTATGCCTTAGCTACTTCTGGCATTGCGGGTCCAGATGGTGGAACGGAGGAGAAGCCTGTTGGGACCGTTTGGATTGCCTTAGCGCACGAAAATGGCGTGATAACTAGAAAATTAACTTTAGGAGGAACAAGAATGCAAAATATTTATTTAAGCTCTCTAGCTTGTGTAAATTTGCTGCGTAGATATTTATTAAACGATTTAACCTAGTCCTATGGCCGTTACAGAGGTTATTATGCCCAAAATGGGAGAAAGTATCATGGAGGCAACTGTTTTAAATTGGTTAAAACAGCCCGGTGATTATGTGGAAGCGGATGAGTTTATTTTAGAGGTGGCTACCGATAAAATTGATACAGAAGTTCCATCGCCGGTGGCAGGTTATTTACAAAAGATATTAGTTCCCGTCGGATCTGTGGCGACGATTGGAAAGGCCATTTGTGTCATTGATGCGGTTGAGAACGGTTCTGCAACCACTGAGGAGTCTTATTCATTAGATGAATCGATCAGTTCTTTAATTGATTTAAGCCTAACTCCTACTGAATTAAGTACTGAAAAGTCGACGAATCCCTGGATTAGTCCTTTGATTAAGCAGATTTGTCAGTCTGAACATGTTTCCCAAAGAGAATTAAGCCAGATCCCCGGTTCTGGACTCGATGGACGCATCACAAAGAAAGATGTATTGAACTACATCGCGGTGCGGAATGCAAAAAGAACCATTTCTTCAGGTACCTTGAGCCAAGGTGCAGGTATGCGTCTTCCAGGTGATGAGGTAATCGAAATGGATCGCATGCGCAAGATGATTTCGGAGCGTATGCTCGATTCTAAGCGCGTGGCACCTCATGTCACGTCATTTTTAGAGGCCGATGTGACGAATTTAGTGACTTGGCGTTCTAAAGTAAAGCAGGAATTCCAAGACAAATACAAGGAAGCCTTAACGTTCACCCCGCTCCTATTTAAAGCAACTGCTGATGCTTTGAAAGACTTTCCTGGAATGCTTATCTCCGTGGAAGGCAACTACATCGTTCAGCATGCGCAAATAAACATTGGAATGGCAGTTGCATTGCCTAATGGCAATTTAATTGTTCCAGTCATCCACGAAGTAGATAAGTTATCTTTAGAAGAATTAACGCAGAAAGTAAACGATCTTTCCGCTAGAGCACGTGCGAATAAATTAAAGCCCGCTGACTTAGAGGGAGGAACTTTCACGATCTCCAATATTGGTGGCTTTGGTAATTTGATGGGCACACCCATTATCGTACAACCACAAGTAGGTATTTTAGCCTTTGGCGTGATAGAAAAGAAACCAGCTGTCATCACAAATGACAAAGGCGAAGATGTTATCGCTATACGTCAGAAGATGTTTATCTCCCATTCCTACGATCATCGAGTGGTGGATGGTTCATTGGGTGGTGGATTTGTGAAGCGGGTGTCAGATTACTTAGAAAAGTTTAGTTTAGAAACTCAGATATAAAAAAAGAGCCTCATTCGAGGCTCTTTTCATGTAGGATCATGGTGTCTTAAAACTTAGCGTCTTCCGGTTTCACATTCGGACGGATGATCCTTAACCAAGTTAATAGTTTAATCATCGGATAAGTTGGGTCAAATTCAAACCATTTTGTGGCGAAATTAACGCGATTTGGTAGTTTATGGTGGTTGTTTTGGAACAACTCGCCCATCATTACTACGTCAAAGATTAAAGAGTTTTTCGAGTGATCGTGGTTGTCATAGTTTTGGTAACCATACTTGTGGCCAGACCAGTTAACAATCGCTCCATGTACAGGTCCCATTAAGAAGTGAACTGGTAATAGGAAGAAAAATGCCCAGTGCATATCGAAATACATGAATCCAACGATGTAAAGTGAAGAATAGGCAACTCCCCAACCAATACGAGAAATCCAGGAATCACCGATTTTTTCAATGGTTTTAGATACGGGGTAGTCATGCTCAAAGCGCTCTTCTACATTTTGCTTTCTATTTAATACCGCATTGTAGATGTCTTTTGTCTTCCACATCATCGTGAATACGTTGCTCGAGAACATCGGTGAGTGTGGATCTTTCTTCGTATCAGAGAACGCGTGGTGCATTCTATGTAAAATGGCATAGGCTCTCGGGCTTAAAAAAGAAGAACCTTGTGATAAGTAGGTCAAGAAATAGAAGAATTTTTCCCAAAACTTGCTCATCAAAAACATCTTGTGAGCGGAGTAACGGTGAAGGAAAAAAGTTTGGCTAAACAAAGAAACATACCAGTGTATGAAGAAAGCCGGAAGTACTAATTGCATAATAGAAGGAGTAATTTTAATGTTTTAACAAAAGTACGAAGCAAAAGTTTCTTATTTTACCTGAAATCACATTAAATAACTGATTTTAGTCACTATTTAAAATGTGTAGTCCATGGCAAACGGCTATCCCCGCCGTCTCTGTACGTAAAATGGATTTTCCCAGGCTAAATGGTTTCCATTGATTATTTTTCAAAACAGCAGATTCCTCTGATGTGAAATCTCCTTCCGGACCTACAAGCACGTGGTATTCCTTCCCCTTTAGGGCAGTTTTTGATAATATGGCCACGGGTGGATTCGAAATGAAGGCAAATAACTTCTCCTCACCTTCTTTAGCGGCCACCTCCTTAAACGTATGCAATCCGGTGATTTCAGGTAAGTACAGATTCTTCGATTGCTTTAAGGCAGAAATCGCTGTTTTCTCCAAACGCTGAAGTTTAATCTCTTTCCTTTCGGAGTTTTTCGACGCAAAGAAATGAATTCCATGAATTCCAAATTCCCCACATTTCTCCACCATCCATTCCATGCGTTCCATTTGTTTCGTAGGAGCAACATATAAATGAATCCTATAGGAAGGCTTTGGTTCTGATTCGATTAATTCCAATGCTCCGAATGATACTTTTTTGCCTTCGATGGCAGAAATTTTAGTGGAATACTTTGAGCCCCGACCGTCCAATACGTGAATAACCTCTCCTACTTTTAATCGTAATACCCGTATAGCATGAAAGGATTCCTCTTCAGATAGATAAGAGGAATCCTTTGCATTAGAAGCATAAAAAACAGCTATACTCATCTTTATTCTTCGTCGTCCTCGTCCTCATCATCAGAGTTAAAGGTATACAGCGATGGATCTAGGCTTAATGTATTGCCATTGAAGTCTGCCACAAATTGTGATAACATGTCGTCATCTAAGGCAGGTACATATAAAGCGGCCTCAATACTAACACCATAATCGAATTCAGGATCGATTTCAATGTATTCCGCTACTTTGATTTCTTCGTTCTCTTCTAAGTCTTCAATCACTTCTAGGATCAACATTTCTACCTCCTCGTCTAATTCTTCATTAGGCTCGTAGTTTTCATCGCGATTTTCCAAAGGAACATATAAAGGATACTGCTGAATGATTTCGCGTTCAGCAGCTTCGTATAATAAGCTCGAATAATGCAATTGAAGTGTACAAACGATGGCATCGTAAATCACTTCTTGCTTCTCATATTGACCCACAAATTGAATGTGGACCATTTCTCTTTCATTTCCAGAGGGCAAATCTTCGTCTAAAATGTAGACAAATGAACGATTCTCTGCTTCGCATTGCTTTTTAAGGCTGGCAATTTCAGCAGGATCAAACCCTGGATTCGTGGTTTTTGACATGTTTTGTTTATTTGATTAACAGTAATTCACGGTATTTTGGTAATGGCCACTCATCATCGTCAATGATTAGTTCTAATTTATCGACGCTGTAACGAATCTCTTCAAAGAAACCTTTCACTTTTGTACTGTATAAAATAGCTCTTTCTTCTAAGTCTTCGATGTTATTTGCTTCCTTACGAGCTTCTGTCATGCCATTCTGTAATCGAACAATAGACGAAGTGTATTCTGAGATTTTCTTAATCATCTCGATCGTAGGTGCATAATATTGAGGGTCGATCCCGATTTCTTTTTGGCCCTTCACATTCTCCACTAATTGCGTCTGGTACTTCAATGAAGTAGAAACGATGTGGTTGATTGCCATATCTCCGATAACGCGTGACTCGATTTGAATCTTCTTCACGTAGTTCTCTAATTCGATTTCGTGGCGTGCGTGCATCTCCTCTTTCGAGTAAATGCCGTGCTTAGTGAATAATTCAATCGATTCTGGACGAGCATAAACGGCTAAAGCCTCTGGTGTTGTCTTTAAATTAGACAAACCGCGACGTGCTGCTTCTTCCACCCACTCCTCTGAATATCCGTTTCCTTCAAAACGAATTTTTTTCGACTCTTTCACGTAGCGCTTCAACACTTCCATGATGGCCAATTCCTTCTTTACTCCTTTTTCCAACACCTCTTCCACCTCTTTGCGGAATTTGATTAATTGGTCTGCTACGATTGTATTTAAAACGGTCATCGGTGCAGCCGAATTCGCAGAAGAACCTACCGCACGGAATTCGAATTTATTCCCCGTAAAGGCGAATGGAGACGTTCTATTGCGATCGGTATTATCTAAAATCAACGAAGGAATCTTGTTGATACCTAATTTCAGGTACACATTATCCCCTTTTTCTAATTGGATTTCGTCTAGACCATCCATGTTTTCCATGTCGTCCAAAACTTGGCTCATCGTACTACCCAAAAAGGCAGATACAATCGCTGGAGGTGCTTCATTTGCTCCTAAACGGTGTTCGTTTCCAGCAGACGCAATCGATGCGCGTAATAAATCCGCGTGATCATGAACTGCTTTAAGTGTATTCACAAAGAAGGTTAAGAAACGTAGGTTCTCCTTTGGTTTAGAAGACGGCGCTAATAAATTAATGCCAGTATCTGTAGCTAATGCCCAGTTGTTGTGCTTACCAGAGCCATTAATGCCGGCGAAGGGCTTTTCGTGGAAAAGGACTTTGAACTTATGTTTCGATGCTACTTTGGACATTAAATCCATCAATAAGGCATTGTGATCACAAGCTAAGTTCGCTTCCTCAAAAGTAGGCGCCACCTCAAATTGTGCTGGAGCCACCTCATTGTGACGTGTTCTAACCGGCATGCCTAATTTAAGGGCTTCAATTTCGAAATCTACCATAAAGGCATTCACTCGGTTTGGAATAGATCCAAAATAGTGATCTTCTAATTGCTGTCCTTTCGCTGGAGCATGACCGAAAACGGTACGACCCGCCATCACTAAATCAGGGCGTGCATTAAATAAAGCTTCGTCTACGACGAAATATTCTTGTTCCGCACCTAAGGTAGGAATGACTTTGCTTACATCGCGGTTAAAGAATTCTTTAATCACGGCTGTAGCAGCCTTATCCACTAATTCGATGGATTTTAATAAAGGTGTTTTATAATCGAGTGCTTCCCCAGTGTAAGAAACGAATACAGAAGGAATACATAAAGTAGCAGTACCTGCTGCATTTTCCATTATGAAGGCAGGTGAAGATGGGTCCCAACCCGTATAGCCACGTGCCTCAAAAGTCGAACGAATACCTCCATTCGGGAAAGAAGAGGCATCTGGTTCCTGTTGAACTAAGGCAGATCCTTTGAATTTCTCAACGGCTTTTCCGTTACTTAAATCAATGTCAAAGAAAGAATCATGTTTCTCTGCGGTAGTTCCCGTTAAGGGTTGAAACCAGTGTGTATAGTGGGTTGCTCCTTTTGAGATAGCCCATGATTTCATCGCTGCTGCCACTTCGTCTGCTGCATCGCGGTCTATTCTAGAACCGGTTTGAATCGCAGTATTAATCTTTAAATAGGCTTCAGGAGACAATAGAGACCGCATTACTTCATCATTGAAGGTCATGCTGCCATAATAATCCGAAACTTTCTCAGTAGGAAGTTTCACTGGTGTTCCAGTACGGGATTGAGCTAATTCTAAGGCTTTAAAACGAGTGATTGCCATTCTTTTGTTGATTTAATTTCTTAAGTAAAAGTAAGGAATTGTGCCGGGATAAAAAATGAGAAAAAAGGAAATTTGCGATTCAATTTTTCGATTTTAATTTGGATTTTTCGGATTTTTACAAAATCTCCGATTGTTTTTGCTGGTTTTTTTGGCTTAAACTATTGTTTTTCCTAAAAAGAGGTTTATTTTTGCTATACGAATTCCTAAAAAAGTATTTTTGTTTCAAAATCAAGTATAAAAATCATGGCTAAATCAAAATTAGAGTACATTTGGTTAGATGGCTACAAGCCAACACAAAGTTTACGTTCTAAGACTAAAATTGAGAACAATTTTAGCGGCAAATTAGAAGACCTTGATATGTGGTCTTTCGATGGTTCATCTACACAGCAGGCTGAAGGTGGTTCTTCTGACTGTTTATTGAAGCCAGTTTATGTTTGCCCAGATCCAGCACGTCGTGATGGCTATTTAGTAATGTGTGAAGTGTTGAACGCTGATGGTACTCCTCACGAGACTAACGGTCGTGCAACAATTGACGATGATGATAATGATTTCTGGTTCGGTTTTGAGCAAGAGTATTTCCTTTGGGATCCAGAAACAAACAAGCCTTTAGGTTTCCCAGCAAATGGATACCCAGCACCTCAAGGACCATACTACTGTTCAGTAGGCGCAAACAACGCGTTTGGTCGTGAGATTATTGAAGAGCACATGGATTTGTGTATCGACGCAGGTTTGAACATCGAAGGTATCAATGCGGAAGTAGCTGCAGGTCAGTGGGAATTCCAAATGTTTGCTAAAGGGGCGAAACAAGCGGGTGATGAAATCTGGTTAGGTCGTTATATCTTAGAGCGTTTAGGTGAGAAATATGGTGTATCAGTAAACTGGCACTGTAAACCACTAGGTGAACTTGACTGGAATGGTTCAGGTATGCACGCTAACTTCTCTAATACAGCTCTACGTACAGCAGGTAACAAAGAAGTTTACGATAAAATTTGTCAATCATTCGCTCCGTTTGTGAAAGAACACATCGAAGTGTATGGTGCAGATAACCACATGCGTTTAACAGGTAAGCACGAAACGGCTTCTATACACGATTTCTCTTACGGAATCTCTGATCGTGGCGCATCGATTCGTATCCCAATCGCAGCAGTAGAAAAAGGATGGAAAGGTTGGTTAGAAGACCGTCGTCCGAACTCAGCGGCAGATCCATACAAAGTGGCTGCTCGTATTATCAAGACGGTTAAAACAGCCAAATTATAATACATTTATTAAGCATTTATATACTTTTATAGACAAGATGGCGGGTTTTCCCGCCATTTTTGTTTTACCTTTGCAACCTGATTTCAGGTATGAAAAAAGTCGCTTTTTACACGTTAGGATGCAAGCTGAATTTTGCAGAATCTAGTTCGATCGCTCGGTCTCTTGAGCCGATGGGATTTACGCGCGCAGAATTTCAAGATAATCCAGATTTATTCGTGATTAATACCTGTAGTGTCACTGAACAGGCAGATAAGAAGTGTAAGAAAGTGGTTCGTGAGGCGAAGAAAGTAAATCCTGCATCCACTGTTGTCATCATAGGTTGTTATGCTCAGTTAAAGCCGGAGGAAATTTCGGCCATTCCGGGTGTGGATTTAGTTTTAGGTGCGAATGAAAAGTTCCAATTGCCGGAACTGCTTCCCCCCTATTTAAATCGCGTTTCAGCTGATCTTCCTAAATTAATCGCTTCTGAAATTCGGTACGATTTAGATTACCATGCCTCTTATTCTGTGAATGATCGCACCCGCACCTTTTTAAAAGTGCAGGATGGTTGCGATTATCCATGTTCTTATTGCACGATTCCTCTAGCGCGTGGTCAGTCTCGTTCAGATACTGTTGAGAAAGTGCTAGGTTTAATAGAAGAGATTTCTGCCAAAGGTGTGAAGGAAATTGTCCTTACCGGAGTGAATATCGGTGATTTTGGTATTCAAAATGGGAAAAGAGTGGAGACCTTCTTTCAATTAGTTCAAGCGATTGAAGAAAAGTCTAGTATTCAGCGATTCCGTATTTCCTCTATCGAGCCTAATTTATTGACTTCGGAGATGATCACCTTCTTAGGTTCGTCGAAGAAATTTGTTCCACATTTTCATATACCGCTTCAATCTGGATCTAATTCGGTATTGCGTTTGATGAAACGTCGGTATCAACGTGAATTATACGTAGATCGTGTTTCTTCCATCAAAGAAGTGATGCCAAATGCTTGCATTGGTGTCGATGTGATTGTGGGTCATCCAGGTGAAACACCAGAATTGTTTTTAGAGACTTATGAGTTTTTGAACTCGCTGGACATTTCTTATTTACACGTTTTCCCTTATTCAGAGCGTCCTAATACCTATGCGGTAGACATTAAGCC
>JBMSJH010000062.1:0-10260 GCA_049418705.1 Aquirufa sp. | reverse complement strand
TACGAAGGTTCAGGAGAAGGTATTCGTGGGTCGCGACATCATCTATTGTTCGGTATTTAAGAAGAACGATGACCGCAAAGTCTACAATTTAGTCTACCTAGATGGCAAATCAGGCACTTCTTACGTAAAACGCTTCAAAGTTACTTCAGTAACGAGAGATCGCGAATACAAAGTAAGTAGCGATAACGCTAAATCGAAGATTACCTATTTCACTGCCAATGAGAATGGAGAAGCGGAGGTAATCCAAATCAGCTTAACAGCTAATTGCACCGCTAAAATCAAGCAATTTGACTATGATTTCGCGAAATTAGCCATCAAAGGGCGTGAGTCACTAGGTAACATGCTGACTAAATATCCAGTTCGCAAGATCACCATGAAATCCGCGGGTGTTTCGACCTTAGGTGGGGTAGATATTTGGTATGATCCGACCATCGGTCGTTTAAATCGCGATGGACATGGCGACCACATTGGCAATTTCGAGCCAAATGACAGCATTTTAGCGATCTACTCTTCAGGAAACTACGAGTTAACGAATTTCGAATTAACGAATCGCTATCCAGCTGAGGAAATCATGTATCTGAAGAAATTTGAGCCTCAGGCAATTATTTCTGCTGCCTATTTCGACGGATCGAATAAAACACACTTGATCAAGCGTTTCCATTTAGAAACGACTTCGTTAGACAAGAAATTCTTGTTCATCTCAGATCACAAAGCAAGTAAACTCATTGCCGTAACCGATAATTACGCCCCTAATGTGCAGATTAAGCACAAACCAGATGGCAAGACGAACGAACTTGAAATCATCCCCATCGATGACTTAGCTGAAGTACGCGGATGGAAGGCATTAGGTAGTAAGTTGAATTATCCGAAACTAGTGGACCTAACCTTCTTAGAAACGGAAGAAGAGGCTCCAGCTAGCGAAAAAGCGACACCAATTGAGGCAGAAGCAGAAGCTGAAGCTGAAGAAGTAGATGTTCAAGCAGAAGTCGAAATAGAAACAGAAGAGGAGCAAGTCGCAGAGGAGGTAAACTTGACAAACGACGAACCTGAATTTGTCGTTAATTTCCCAGAAGTAAAAGAAGAGCCGAAAGAGGAGAAGGAAGACATACCATTTGAAATCAAAAATCCACCAACTGGGGAGCAGTTAGGCCTATTTTAATGGAATTAAAGCTGAATAATCCGAAAACTTTGAATGCTTGGGCCTTTTACGACTGGGCAAATTCAGTACATTCTTTAACGATTACTTCAGCCATATTTCCCATTTATTTTCCAAACGCGGCTGTCACTTTGGGTAGTGACACACCAGGGATTATTAATATACTAGGTTTTGAGTTAAGCAACACGGTTGTTTTCTCCTATTCGATTTCACTTGCCTTTTTAGCTCTAACTATTTTAATGCCATTCCTATCTGGAATAGCAGATTATACAGGTTCAAAGAAGAGCTTCATGCGCTTCTTCTGCTACCTAGGATCACTTAGTTGCATCGCCTTGTTTTTCTTTAGCAAAGGCCATTATTATATCGGCACACTCGGATTCTTGTTTTCAATCATTGGCTGGGGAGGAAGCATGGTCTTTTACAATAGCTTTTTGCCAGAAATCGCCAGCCCAGACCGTTTTGATCGTCTAAGTGCGAAAGGTTTTACCTTAGGATATATCGGATCAGTCTTATTATTAGTCCAAAACCTGACCATGCTTTTAAAACCAGAATGGTATGGCGGAATTGGAGGCGAAATGGCTGCACGAGTTTCCTTCTTAACCGTAGGTTTATGGTGGTTAATCTTTGCACAAATACCGCTTCATTACTTACCTGATTCGAAAGCAAAGGAAAAAGACACCAATCAATGGTGGTTAGGCGGTTTCAATGAACTTAAGAAGGTTTTTAAAGAGGTAACCTTAAATAAAGAAATTAAGAATTTCTTATTAAGCTTCTTCCTATTTAATATGGGAGCTCAAACGGTAATGTATTTAGGTGCCTTATTCGGAAGTCAAGAATTACATTTACCGGAGGATGCCTTGATCATCACAATTCTATTAATTCAGTTAGTGGCCATCCCTGGGGCTTATTTCTGCGCCCGTTTATCTGGTTGGGTGGGAAATATTAAAGCACTTGGTTTAATTGTCCTCGTTTGGATTATCGTATGCGCCTATGCTTACACGGTTACGACACAATTCAATTTCTATTTATTAGCCACTGCCATCGGTTTCGTGATGGGAGGAATTCAATCGAATAGTAGAGCTACCTATGCCAAATTATGTCCAAAAGGAGAGAAGGACACTGCGTCTTACTTTAGCTTCTATGATGTATGCGATCGCATGTCGACGGTTATTGGAACGTTTATGTTTGGCCTAATTATACAATTAACAGGGAATATGCGCATTAGTATATTGGTTCTTACTTTTGTTTTTGGCGCGAGTTTAATCTTTTTAAGACCCTTATTGCTTAGCCCTAAGGCAAAGGCTATATGGGGATAATATTTCGTTCTGCCGCCTGTTTCCATGAATCTGGAATATGAGCGAGGATTTCGACTTCTAAAGCCTTTACAATTGCTTTTCTAGAATAAGAGGGTGCATGAACGAGCGCTACTTCACGAACAGGCTTCGGTTCAGGTAAAGTATATACCTTCTCCTTCAATTTAGGATCTAGGTAATCCACGAACATTTGTGGAATGATCGTTTGGCCAAAACCCTGATCAGCTAAACGTACAATCGTCTCCATACTTCCTGTTTGGTAGGTCATCTTGGTCCCAATTAAAGGACCAGTGGGTAAATTACAGATCGAATTTACTTGGCTAGACAAACAATGACCTTCTTCTAAAAGCCATAATTTAGCAGCATCTAAAGTTGACTTTAATTTTGAACCATCTTCCTCCCATACATTCGAATACAGAAATAACTCTTCATAATAGAGCGGAATTTCAACTAACGAATCATTTAAGGGTGTGACTAGAATTCCGATATCAATCTTGCCCTCCTTAATCCCTTTCTTAATGTTAGCTGTAGTTGTTTCTGCAATCTGAATACTCAAGTCTGGATATTTCAATTGAAAATCGGCTAAAAACTTGGGCATTAAATAGGGAGCAATCGTGGGAATAACACCAATAGAAACGGTTCCATTCACCTGGTTTGACCAACCCTTAGACAAAGAGAGGATCGATTTGCTTTCACTTAAAATAGCTCTCGCCTTGTTAATGATATCCCTCGCCTCTAAGGTAGGAACTAAAGGCTTCGCCTTGCGATCAAACAAGGTCATATTTAATTCATCCTCTAGCTTTTGTACTTGCATACTTAAACTAGGTTGTGAAACACAACAAAAATCAGCAGCCTTGGAAAAACTTTGAAAGTCAGCGAGCGCTACAATGTACTCTAATTGGGTTATGGTCATACTATAATTAAAAACTATACAAATATAGAAAATATAGATTTGACTAATACACTAATTAGGAAGATCTTTGTACCACAATTTAACAAGAACAATAAACCAACAAATAAGATGGCAAATTACCTATTAGGACTAGGAAGTCAATTTCCTTCATTTTCAAAAACTGCAGTTGTTTCTTTAGAACAAGGAAAAGAATTCGCAACGATTACTTCAGAAGATCACAAGAAAGACGGTAAGTGGTTAGTAATGTTCTGGTGGCCAAAAGATTTCACTTTTGTTTGCCCTACAGAAATCGCTGAATTCAACCGTCGTGCTGGAGATTTCTCTGATCGCGATGCGGTTTTAATCGGTGCATCTACTGATTCAGAATTCGTTCACGCGGCTTGGAGAAGAGATCACGACGATTTACGTGGATTGAAATTTCCTATGTTAGCGGATACTTCTAAGAGCTTAGCTGAAGAATTAGGTATTTTAACAGAAGGTGAGAAAGTAGCTTACCGTGTTACTTATATCGCTGACCAAGACGGTATCGTACGTTGGGTATCTGCAAACGATCTTTCAGTAGGACGTAACGTTGACGAAGTATTACGTGTATTAGATGCTTTACAAACAGACGAGCTTTGCCCATGTAACTGGAAAGCTGGCGACGCAACTTTATAATTATCTTTTAGCCCCAGGATTCCCTGGGGCTATTAAATTCATCCACCATGAGTGAAACTAAAGACAACTTATTAGCAGAGATCAATATCCCTGCTACAGAATCGTTCGCCCTTTTAGATACATTAGATGCTGCGGATCACCGCTATATCAAGGATCTAAAAATCAATGTTTCGAACGCTTTGCGCGCTCAAACATTAACGGAGAAAGAGGCTATTTTATTAGCTTTGGCCGTATCCGTAAACCAAAAGCACACGAGAACCATTGACTCCTTAACTGAACTAGCACTTACAAAAGGGGCTATAGATGCGGAAATCAACGAAATCCATGCCTTGGTTTCTTTATTAAATGCAAACAATATCTTCTACCGATTTAAGCACATGGTAGACAAAGAATACTATAATACGGCTCCAGCTGGAATTCGCATGTCAATCATGATGAACCCAGTGCTAGGAAAAGAATTCTTTGAATTAGCTAGCTTAACTGTTTCGGCCATCAATGGTTGTGAGATGTGTGTAACTTCTCATGAGCAATCAGTGAAGAATCACGGAGCGACAGAAGCGAGAATATTAGATGCAATCCGTCTAACGGCGATCATCAAGAGTTTGATCGTTCTTTTATAATAATTTAGTTTTAGGTTGAGTTTAAAAGGAGGGGAGCAATTCCCTCTTTTTTTATTCCACGGTTTTTATTGTGAATTCTACCCTCCGGTTGTTCTTCCTCGTTTCCTCTATGAAGTTATTTGCCAAAGGCCTAGAACCGCCCCATCCTTTCGTTTCAATACGCTTCTCATCTACTCCTTTAGAAACCAGGTAGGCTTTCACGTTTTCAACCCGCTCTAAGGAGAGCTTCAAATTATCATTCCAATCTCCTTGGTTATCTGTGTGTCCCTCTAGCAATAGCGTGTATTGATCATTATCGGAAAGAATGGCAATCACCTTCTCTAATTCTGCCTCAAAGCCTGGCTTTAAATCGGCTTTCCCTTGATCAAAACTGATGTTAGCTAAAGCATAAGCCTTATTCTTCTCGACCGTTTGAAGGAAGAAATTTCGATTCACCTGTAAAAAATTCTTTTCTGAAGTGAAATCAAAATGCTCCACTTTGGAGAAATGACCTGCTTTCTTAATCTGAACAGTGAACGCTTTTTTTGCAGGCCACATAAAACTATAATCACCTACATACGGATCATAGTCAATTGAAAGCGTATCTGATGGATTAAACTTCGACTTAATTAATAATCGAGCTGCCATCGGCTCTTTCGTTTTTTGATTAATCACCTGACCTGTTAATTGAATCAACGTTAAAGGTCTCGCTTTCTCCGGTATTTTAATGCGGTAAATGTCTTCAGCTCCAATCGAGTTTTCGGTAGAACTAAAATAGGCATAATCACCCTTAGCCGAAACAGAGAAATAGCCATCCCACTGAGGCGTATTAACGATAGGACCTAGGTTTTCAGGTACTGACCAATTCTGCCAAGTATCGTCTAATCGACGAGATAAAAAGATGTCATTGTTCCCATAACCCACATGACCACTCGACGAGAAATACATCGTAACGCCATCTGGAGCAATAAAAGGAGTAGATTCTGCTTCGCCTGTATTCACTACTGGGCCTACATTTTTAGGTTCGGACCAAGAATCATCCGCATTCAAGAAGGAAACATAAATATCTTTTCCTCCGTAGGTATCCTTCGTTTCCGTAGTCATTACTAATACCTTACCATTAGGAGCTAAGGTATATTCAGAGAATTCAGATTTATTCTTGAAGTTGAGAATCTTTAGGGCTTTTGGGAAACTCCATTCCCCTGTTCTCAAAAGGAAAGAAAAAGAAACTCCCTTTTCCATCGTGCCATCTTTCCCGTATACATTATTTAATAGCAAGGTTTTGCCATTCGGGGTTATTCCACAAACGGCATTATTCTCGTCATTATTTATGGGAGCGGGGTAGAGCGTGGCCTTGGACCAGGTGCGGTCAGGTTGCCAGTTAGACACCCAAATATCTTGATTCTTGTTTGCCCCTAAATTATCGGGGTGTTTCCACCGCGTAAAATAGAGTTTTTGGCCATCAGGACTGACCACAGGACAGATTTCATTAAACTTCGAATTGATGGCGTTGCCTAAATTCTCCCGAGCTTGAAACGCATTCGCATCTGAATTTAGTTTTAAGGAGTTTTCGATAGGTTCATCACTATCAGAAATACCGATGGCATCAATTTGTGAATAGCCTTTCACGCGAAGAGAATTAAAGGAAATCTTGATTCCTTTTAACTTAAATGACGTCTTTGAAGGTAGTCGAATGTACGTTACTTGTGAGGAGGACAATGCGTAACCAGGAGCAAAGGTTCTAAGTGGATAAATCTTATTGTTTTGGTCCAAACCATCGACAGAAATAATACTTCCTGCACCGGAATTTTCGAAAATGGCCACTTGCTTTACAGCCATCGTCGTATCAAAACCAACCAATAGATACTCCCCATCAGGACTATCAGGCGTCATAGATTGCCAAGCACTAGGACTAGCAGCCATCTTTGGAAACTTGCTAGGACGACCGAGGGCATGCAAAGCTCGATATTCCTTACCTAATAAGGGATCTTTGTATTCACTGGAAACGGAAATAATTTGAGAAGCCCACTTGACTTTTTGAGCCAAAGAGGGGAGCGAGATAAAAATCAACAAGATGAAGATTCTTATGCCCATTCAGTTATTTAGCTACGGAAACTAATTCTGCAATCGTAGCCTTGGGATCTTTCGATGAGAACACAAAACTACCTGCGACTAAAACATCCGCGCCAGCCTGGTATAAATCAGCCGCATTTGCCATCGTTACACCACCATCGATTTCAATCTTTAAGGTAGTATTTCCCGCTTTCGCAGCCATTTCAGCTAAACGTTTTGTTTTGTTGATAGCATTAGGGATGAATTTTTGTCCTCCAAAACCCGGATTAACCGACATAATTAAGGCTAAATCCAAATCAGCAATAATATCTTGATACACTTCAACTGGCGTACCAGGATTGATGGCTACACCTGCTAAACAACCAGCATCTTTAATTTGCTGAATCGTACGATGAACGTGAGGACAAGCTTCGTAGTGAACGGTGATGACTTTAGCGCCTGCTTTGGCAAAATTCGTAATATATTGCTCCGGCTTTTCGATCATCAAGTGAACATCTAAAACCTTCGTTGCTACCTTATTAATTGCCTCAAGCACGGGAAAACCGAAAGAGATATTAGGAACAAAAACCCCATCCATCACATCAATATGAATCCATTCTGCAGCGGATTCATTTAACATTTGTACCTCTGAACCTATGTTCAAAAAATCACACGCTAATACCGAGGGGGCAATGATCAAATTTCTCATAAGACAAAGGTATAAAATATTCCCAAACCTTGTTTCCCGCTTGATTCCAAATGAATTAAGTTTTAATTTCGATTATGGATATTAATCAGCGAATGAATGAACTCATTGAGAAGATCAATCTTTACAATGAGGCCTATTATCAGAGAAATGAAAGTCTAATTTCAGATCAGGCTTTCGATCAATTATTAGCTGAATTAATCAAATTAGAGGTGGAGAATCCACTTTTTGCTCGCTCTGATAGCCCTACACAAAAAGTAGGCGGCACCATCACAAAAGAATTCAAATCCGTTACCCACCAATTCCCAATGCTTTCTTTAGGAAATACCTATAATGAAAGTGATTTAAGGGATTTTGATGAGCGGGTAAAAAAGGGTTTGGATGGAGAGTCATTTGAATATGTATGTGAATTGAAATTTGATGGGGTTGCCCTGTCGTTTTGGTATACGAATGGCGTCTTACAAAAAGGGGTAACAAGAGGGGATGGTACAAGAGGCGATGACATCACCGCTAATGTAAAGACCATTAAAAGTTTGCCTACTCGGGTTAATTCGACTCTTTTACCCGCAACCTATGAAATTAGAGGTGAAGGATATATGCCTATTACTTCCTTCGATCGCATCAATGCAGAGAAGGTAGCGAAAGGGGATCAACCCTTAGCTAATCCACGCAATGCAGCTTCAGGAACCTTCAAAATGCAGGATTCGGCGGAGGTTGCCCGACGAGAGATGGAATGCTTTATCTATTCTTATTTAGGCAATGAAAATCCCTTTAATAGCCATTCGGAAGCCTTAGAGCATTTAAAATCGGTCGGATTTAGCGTTTCGCCTACCTACCGCGTTTGCGCTTCTATCGATGAGGTGCTTACCTATATTGAAGATTGGGCAGATAAAAGAAACGATCTACCCTTGAATACGGATGGGATTGTTATTAAGGTAAATGATTTTGGGCAGCAGGAACGTTTAGGTTTTACGGCCAAATCTCCTCGCTGGGCCATCGCCTTCAAATATCCATCTGAAATTGCCCGCACACGTATTAACTCCGTTTCATACCAAGTGGGACGAACCGGAAATGTTACGCCTGTAGCCAATTTAGAGCCTGTTTATTTGGCAGGAACAGTCATTAAACGTGCATCCATTCACAATGCGAATGAAATGGAGCGTTTAGATTTGCGCGAAGGAGATACCATTTTTATTGAAAAAGGGGGAGAAATCATCCCGAAAATAACCGGTGTAGACACTTCGGCTAGAAAAGAAGGTGCTTCATTTATCTTCCCGCACACATGCCCTTCTTGTGATACCGAATTAATACGTTTAGAAGGAGAAGCAAACCACTATTGTCCGAATGACACAGGCTGCCCACCACAGATTAAAGGAAAGATTGAACATTTCATTGCTCGTAAGGCATTGAATATCGAGAATATAGGAACTGAGACAGTAGATCTGTTATTTGAAAAGGATATTGTCAGAAATGTGGCAGATTTATATGATTTAAGTGCGGAGAAATTCATTGGATTGGAAGGTTTTCAAGCCAAGTCGATCCAAAACATTTTAGCTAGCATCGAAAAATCTAAGTCTATTCCATTTAGACAAGTACTTTTCGGCTTAGGCATTAGACACGTAGGGGCCACTATCGCAGAGAAATTAGTTCTACAATTCCACTCGTTAGAAAACCTAATTCAAGCCAATTTAGAAGAATTAATCGCTGTTCCTGAAATAGGGGAGCGCATTGCTGTCAGTGTTCTTTCCTTTTTTGAAAACCCCGAAAACCAGGCTATTATCGAGCGTTTGAAAAAGGCAGGCGTACAATTTTCTGAAGAAATAAGCGAAATAGTTTTAGAAACGACCGCACTAGAAGGTAAAAGTTTTGTAATTTCGGGAGTATTTACCCATTTCGACCGAGATGAGTTAAAAGCAAAAATCATCGCTAACGGCGGTAAAGTCGTTTCCAGTATTTCTGCCAAATTAGATTACCTCGTAGCTGGGGAAAATATGGGTCCAGCTAAATTGGAAAAAGCCAATTCATTATCCATACCAATTATTTCGGAGGACGAATTTATTGCCCTCCTTTCATAGATTATGCAATCATTACCTAAATTTCACGGCGTTGCGCCAGCTTTAGTTACACCGATGAACGAAGATCGTTCGATCAATTGGGAGGGACTAAAGAAATTAATTCAACACGTGACCACAGGAGGAGTGGATTATTTAGTGGTTCAAGGAACTACTGGAGAATCTGCCACCACCACTTCAGATGAAAAGAAACAAATCGTTTCAACCATCCAAGAAGCCAATGTAAAGAATCTCCCAATCGTTTACGGTTTAGGCGGAAACAATACAGAATCATTACTAACTCAGATTAAAAACACTTCGTTTGAAGGGATTGATGCAATTTTATCCGTTTGCCCTTACTACAATAAACCAAGTGCTAGAGGTGTGATTGCTCATTACGAAGCCATCGCTGATGCGTGCCCAGTTCCGGTGATTATGTACAATATTCCAGGAAGAACGGGGATTAATATGTCCGCTGATACGGTTTTGAAATTAGCGGAACATAAAAACATCATTGGTATTAAAGAGGCCTCTTGCATCATCGAACAGTGTATGGAGATCGTTTACCACAAGCCAGAAGACTTTTTATTAATTTCTGGTGATGATGTACAAGCGGTGCCTATTATTTCTATTGGTGGAGTAGGCGTGATGTCTGTCATTGCCAATGCCTTCCCTCAGCAATTTACAACGATGATTCACCACGCGTTAGCGGGTGACTTTAAATCAGCTTCAAAAGAATTAGGGAAATTCTTGACGATTGACCCATTCTTGTATGAAGAAGGCAATCCTGTAGGAGTGAAGAAATTATTAGAG
>JBMSJH010000061.1:0-10302 GCA_049418705.1 Aquirufa sp. | reverse complement strand
ATCCATTTTCCTTAAAAACTCCCTCAAAACCCCGATGTATTCTTTCGGATTATCCATCATCGTGCTATGTGCCGCATGAGGTATTTCTTTAAACTGAGCTCCAGGAATTAAACTGGTATAATAGCGAACGCTTGATGGCCTTGCTTCATCATACTCTCCAGCCGTCAATAGCGTGGGCACGGTGATTTTAGGCAAATCTTTCAAGCGATTATAATTCAATAAATTTCCAGTAGCTGTAAATTCACTCGGCCCCCACATGAAGTTGTAGACGTTTTCACCAAAAAACTTTGCTGCTGTATCCTGCTGCGATTTAGACTTGTCACTACGTCTTACGTAGGCTTTGTAATACACTTCCATCGCCTCTTTATATGCTTCGTTCGCGTAATTTTTTTGTCGTTCACTCTCCCTAATGGCCTTTTGAGTTGCTTCAGGCAAGGTCGCTATTAAGGTATCGGCATCATCTGTCCAAATTTTGGTACTAAACAAAGGACTGGAAAAGATCAAACCCTGAATGCCTTTGGGATATTTTACATAATAATCCATCCCTAACA
This sequence comes from Aquirufa sp., assembly GCA_049418705.1. Lineage (GTDB taxonomy): Bacteria > Bacteroidota > Bacteroidia > Cytophagales > Spirosomataceae > Aquirufa. The sequence continues at coordinate 9,751 of JBMSJH010000061.1, read as the reverse complement.
TCGTCCCCCAGGAATGCCCATACAAATAAAATTTATCCAGTTTCAGTGCTTTTCTGACTTGCTCTAATTGCTCTACATTTTGCTCGATGGTCATTAATGTAGTATCTGTAATCCGTGTGGAACGGCCACAACCTAATTGATCAAGGAAGATGACAGGGCGGTCCTGGCTTAATTCCTTTAAGGGTTCCAAATAAAAACTCGACGAACCTGGCCCACCATGCAACAAAAGCACAGGTGTCTTATCGCCTTCGCCATCTATTCGATACCATATTTTTCCGCCTTTTACTTCGATAAAACCTTCCTTAGGAGGTGCAGAATTAGTACAAGCATTCATCAAAAACAGCGTAAATAAACCAAGTAAGTATTTTTTCATAGAAACTACTTCTGCATATTATACAACAAGGTTTGGATCTTGAACTCCTCCCCCACCTTAACCAATATAAAGGCGTCGACACCTTTGTGCGTAAACTTCCCATTTAGGTAAAATTCGTAGGGCACCCAAGCTGTCGCAATTTCGTGATCAACGAGAATAGGCCCCCAAGATAGAACCCGTTCGTCCATATCACCCGCTTTTCTCATCATGACATTCTTGACGAAATTAGCGATGGGCACTTCCCTGACTAAGTTGCCCTCCGGTCTAATTTGACTGATTTGCAATACCGCTTTCTCCGTAAAACAAGACTTCAATGCCACGGAATCGACCGATTTCATGGCTGAAAAAGTTTTAAGAATAACGGCTTTGATTTGATCTTCGTCCTTATTGATTTGATTTTGGCCAAATAAAAACAAAGGACTGAACAATAGAATTAATACACTCTTCATAGTTGATATAAGTTGTCTAAATATGCTGCTAATTTTCGATCTTTCTCCGTGACTTTATTCCCCGCATCATGAGTCGTGAGCTTCACTTCTACCCGATTATAGGTATTCGACCAAGTGGGATGGTGATCCGTTTCGCTAATGAATGGGGCTGCATTTTGCATGAATTGCATGGCCTCTTCGAAGCTAGCAAAGGTAAAAGTCTTGAGTAAGACTTGATTTTCTTCTTTCCAAGTGGACATTGCCAAATTTATTTTACAACAAAAAACAGATAATACATTCGATAAACCAAATAAAACTGATAATTTCAATAAATTACTTCAACCTATGAAATACCTATTCCTCCTTCTCCTCTCTACGGCTACATTCGCCCAAGACATCCACTTCAAATCCATTTTAGTTGATACCCACAATGATTGCTTAACGGCATGCATTGAGAAAAAAGTATCGTTAGACAAAGATTTAACGGGTATTAATCATTCCGATTTAGCGCGCTTCAAAAAGGGAGGAGTGGATTACCAGTTGTTTTCGGTTTGGTGCGATGGAGAAAAAGCGAAGCCTTATGAGTGGGCGATGCGGGAGATGGATAGTTTGTATGCGGTGGCGGCAAGAAATCCAGAGAAAATGGTGATTGCAAAGTCGTGGAAAGATATTCAGAAAGCGTTGAAAGAGGGCAAATTAGTGGCACAGTTCGGGGTCGAGGGTGGCCACATGATAGAAGATGATTTAAATAAATTAAACACCTTCTATGAGCGTGGGGTACGTTATATGACCTTAACCCACAACAATTCAACTAGCTGGGCAAGTTCACACACGGATGAGAAGAGTCCTACATTTGCGCGCAAAAAAGGGCTTTCTGATTTCGGAAAATCAGTAGTGCAGCGTATGAATAAGCTGGGTATGATTGTGGATGTTTCGCACGTGGGCGAGGCGACGTTTTGGGACGTGATCAAAACTTCGACTAAACCAATCATCGCTTCTCACAGCATCACTTACAGCATTTGCCCTGTATCTAGAAACCTGAAAGATGAGCAAATTATCGCCATCGGCAAAAATGGAGGTGTTATCCATTTGAATTTTTATTCCGCATTTGTGGATATTGATTTTTGGCAAAAAGATGTAGCCTTTCGTAAAAAACACACCGCAGAAATTGATTCACTCATCGCTTCCGGAATGCAAACAGAGTATGCCTTCACAGTGATTTCAGATAAATATGCTGAGGAGAGCAATGCCATCAAACCCGACTTAGAGCAATTAATGAAGCATTTCGACCACATCGTAGATTTAATCGGTGTAGATCACGTGGGTTTAGGTTCGGATTTTGACGGAATTAATTCTGCACCAAAACAATTAAAAACGGTACTAGACTATCCACTATTTACGCAAGCATTAATTGCGCGCGGGTATTCGGATAAAGATATCAGTAAAGTATTAGGAGGTAATTTCTTGCGGGTATACAAGGCAAATAACTAGACCTATTTGTGTCGAAACCAGCAATCTGTACGCTCGTTTTCGTAGGCCTTAAATTCCGTATTCACGGGAAATCCATGTCGTAGATTCTCGTTAAATCGAGTTCTCGCCAGGTAATTAAAAGCGCCCATATCACCTGTGTAGGCCGTTTTATTGCTGTGATTATAGGTTTCATGTATCTCACATAATTGCTGGAGAAAATCCATAAAAAGCGGATAATGCCCACCAAAAACCCCACAATTCAATAAGGATTCCGAAGCAAAACGCTCCTCATATTCCGCATAATCGGGAATCTGCGAACGAAGATGTTCTCCATGCGCAATCATCCAATCATTCAAAAGTGGCTTAGGTTCATCCCCGCAGAAAAGCGAAGAAAGATTTTCGATATAGAGGGGATGTGTGAAAGGGTTTTGAGCCAAAGTCACATCCGAAAATGGCGTCTGTGCCCATGCTGACAAACGAAATGTACTCGTTCGCATAACGCGCACATGTTTCTTCCGAAAAGTTATTGTGAAATAGTACGCCTTTCAGCTTCGTTGCAGCTACCGATTCCGCCCAAGCCTGTACTAATTCATAGGAATCATCCGGCAAGGTGGTACTCCGATTTACGTCGTAAATTCCGGTAATGTGACAAGCTAAAACGAGCTGAAGTGCTGCCATTAATTCTCGTTTAAAGCTAATTGCTTTTTCAGAACGGCGCAGGTACTGTTCGGGTTATTTCGGTAATAGATATAGGATCTTTTATAGACTTTTTTCGTCTTGAAAAGGGTTTCAGCTCTTTCAAAAAAGGCCGAATCAGCGGCGAATCCACCTTTGAAATCGATACTCTTGAATACTTTTTGGTGTCCAAACAAAGTCCCAAAAAGAATCGCATCATCCAAATGTATCGGTTTACTCAAATCATTTTTATCAGGAACAAAATAATCTTCGACTGAATCCACGACCGTTTCCGCAGTAGAACAAATCAAATCGACATGCTCCATTTCCTGCAAACAAGAACTTAAATGATGGACTTTGTATTCATCATCGCTATCTAAAATGGTGATAAATTCCCCCGTACTGATCAAAACACCCCGATTAATGGATTCTGCTTGACCGCGATTACTATGGCGGATGTAAACGATTTTATCCTCGTATTTTTCGACGTAAGCTAATAACTCTTTGCGGTCATTTCCCTTACTACCATCATCAATAATGATCAGTTCGAAATCTTGAAAATCTTGCTGTAAAACGGAATCAATGGCTCTTTTGGTTAAAGAAAATTCCGTATTGTAGACCGCCATCAACACGGAAATTTTTACATTTTTAGGCATGATATGCAACTAAATACTCACCAATATAGGCTAACGGATGCAAATCTAGTCAATTAAATACGGATTGATTTTATTAAATGATGATGAATGGGATTATCGCTTTATTTCCTTCAAATAAAAACTCGGATTCACTCCCACATACTTTTTAAAAGCAGCGTAAAAAGTGGAGCGATTCGCGAAACCACTTTGGTAGATGTAAGTCTCCAAAGTATACTGTGTAAACGATTCCCTTTGCGAAAGAAAATGAGGAATACGGAAACGATTAATTAATTCTGCAAAAGACATTCCATAGGCTTGCTTAATTAGTTTTGATAATTTAACCGTACTCATTTCAAGACTTTTTGCCAAAGCCGTCAAATCTAGATCCTCCTGCAAAAAACATTGCGAATCAGACAAATACTGATTCAGCGACATTGCCTCAGGGCTATTTTCAATTAGATCAGGTAAAATTTCAGGTAAAGAGGGCGTCCCCTTTTCTTTGGGCAAAATACATCCATCCATATTTTCCTGCACATTAGGTGTGCTAATAAAATACGAAAACAGAAATATACCTATGACACACTTGATGATTTGAGAGGGTGGATCGAAACTATTATTGACAAATAAATTCAAGTATTGATATAACTGAAGTAAGAAATAAAACATCACAGTCCCACTCAATAAGATCAACCAAAATAGGGATTGCTTATTAACTAACACATAGTTGATTCCATAAATTTTCTTTGCAATTCTAATCGTCCAAAGAGTGAGAGCTCCGTATAATACCCCCACTAAAATAGAAACAGGTTGCACGTAACCCGCAGGGATCCAACCAGATGGCGTATTAATGAAGTAATTATTTTTTTGGTAATAATGATCTAAAATCTCCACCTTCTGGGCTGATGAAAGCAATAAATCTGGCATCACCCCTATCAAAATGGCCAGTGGAAATAGAAAATGTAGCCACTGTTTTCCGTTGATTTTCTTCTCAGGATATACCATGGAACGCACATATAAAAACAATACAATGGGTAAAAAAGCCCGAATAATGTTAGGCGTGCGCAACAGAAAGAGCATTTGATAAATATGCTTAGAAGTTAAGGCATAGATATAATACTCCAAAAAGACCAAAGCGAAAATAATAAACACTAGGCCATAGACCTTAGGCTGACGATTAAATCGAAGTAATAAAAAACCAATAAATAATATCCCAACTCCGCTAGTCAGAAATGATAAGTAAGGGACGTAATCAAACATAAATGGTTATTCAGGCAATTAAACACAGAAATTTAGACAAAAATTAGATAATAATGGACAAAAACGAACATAAATAACCGAGTTCGAAACCTAGATTCACCTAATTTTCCGACCTAATCAAAACAATATCAAATCATGAAAAAACTACTATTAATCACAGCCATTTGCCTGATGACTTCGAGTGTTTTTGCACAAGCAAACACTGCCAATTTCTTGTACTACAAAATCAAAACAGGACAGCGCGCCGCATTCAATGAAGCACTAAAAACGCATGTAGCAAAATACCGCAAAGCAGGATCACCTTATGCTTGGGCTGTATTTAATTTAGTGGGAGGAAGCCATCACAATGAAGTAATGGCGCTTTATAATGTAGGCACTTCCTGGGCACAGCGTGATGAAATAAGCAATATGCCTACTAATACGGAGGCTGCAAACGACTTCTACCTTAAAGTATCGCCATTCATCGAGGGAGTTACGGGAGGTGAAATCATTTCATATCAAGCAGATTACAGTAATTCTAGCCCAGCTGAAAGAACGGCAAAAGTAAGATCCAATATTTTGACCCTAAAATATGCTCCAGCACAAGAGTTTTGGGATGTAGTAAAAAAACTTCCAAAAGTATGGGATAAAGCTGGAATCAAAGTCGCATCCTACACTACATCAGGATTGAATCGTTTAATCTTCTCCCGTCGATTCCCTAATGGTTGGAAAGAATTAGATGAGCCCGCGAAATTAAAAACAGCGTATGACGAAGTATACGGCAAAGGTGCTTATGAAAAAGATATGGCCATCATGCGCACGTATGTAGTGGAGAATGAGACTACCTACATGACTTTGCAACCTGATTTGAGTTCTAAATAATTTATTTTCATTTAAAGGTTGACCCACTGAATGGTGGGTCAACCTTTTTTTATATACCTACCTATGGAAGTCCATCATCCTCACCATCCTCCTAAAACGTTAAAAGATTACCTAAGTGAATTTATCGTCATTTTTGTCGCGCTTACCCTGGGTTTCATTGTAGAGAACCAACGTGAACATTACATCGAAGGATTACGTGAAAAAGAGTTAGCAATAGCCTTGCTGAAGGATTTAGAGGCAGATTCAACAGACTTTAGGCGATTTATGGTTTTGCGCACGAACGAGCGAAAATCGATCAATGAAGCCATCAACATCATCGAATCCAGAGGAATAACCACAACAGATTCATCGCTTTATTACCATTTCATTAATGGTGTATTTGTTTGGCGCCATCCAGAATTCAGGAATGCGAATATAGACCAAATCATCAGTTCAGGTTCTCTTCGATATTTCAAAAACGACTCGCTTATTCAATCAATTTCTGCCTTGAAAATGGAATTAAAAAAAGTAGAATTCCGACAAGATCGAGAAAAAGAATATTTCTATTCTAATATACAACCCTGGGTAACTGGTCATTTGGAATTAGCCTATATGGACCAGCATAGATTAGGATTAAGTAGAACAAAATCACTTGAGATTATCCTTTCAAGCCCTAGCAAATTATCACAGAAGCCTTTCTTTTTTAACATAGCACACCCTGGTTTCGAAAATGACATCGCAAATAAACTCAGAGGACAAGATTTCCTTTACAGCGTAACAGAAAGCAACTACTATAATTCCTATCAAAAAAAAGCAAGAGAGGTAATGCGCCAAATTCGAAGAAAATATGCCGACTTGTAAAGAGGCCATTGATGTCCAAGAATTGTTGTATGTTTAAACAAAAAAAACGATGAACAAACTCCTTCTCCTCGCCTTCTCCATTTTCACCCTGTCTGCCTGCACGAAAAGCACAGATTCGGCGACTACTTACTTCACTTATCCAGATAGTATCGAAGCGGCTGGTGTGAAGATGATTCCCATTCAGACGCCATCGGGGACGTTTAAGGTGTGGACAAAGCGCTTTGGGACTAATCCTAAAATCAAAATTCTTTTACTTCATGGTGGCCCAGCCATGACGCATGAATACATGGAATGTTTTGAGACTTTCTTCCAAAGAGAGGGCTTCGAATTCTACGAATACGATCAACTGGGCTCGTATTACAGTGATCAACCGACTGATTCCACTCTATGGAAAACAGAGCGTTTTGTAGAGGAAGTGGAGCAAGTTCGCAAAGCGATAGGCGCAGATTCAACTAACTTTTACATCATTGGAAATTCTTGGGGTGGCATTTTAGGCATGGAATACGCGCTGAAATACCAGAAAAACATGAAAGGACTTTTAGTCTCTAACATGGTAGCAAGTGCGCCGGAATATGGAAAATATGCGGAGGAGGTATTAGCGAAGCAAATGGATCCCAACGTATTAGCGGAGGTTAGAGCCATCGAGGCGAAGAAGGATTTCAATAATCCTCGCTACATGGAACTTCTAATTCCTAACTTTTACCACGAACATATTTGCCGCTTAAAAGAATGGCCTGATGCACTAAATCGCTCCTTAAAACACGGCAACAGCTCCATCTATGTCCGCATGCAGGGGCCGAGTGAATTTGGAATTAGTGGACTTTTGGAAAAATGGGATATCAAAAATCGCTTAAAAGAAATCTCTGTTCCTACCCTGATGATCGGTGCAAAACACGATACGATGGACCCGAAGGCGATGGAAGAACAAAGCAAAATGGTTCAAAACGGCTCTTACCTTTATTGCCCTAACGGCAGCCACCTGGCCATGTGGGACGATCAAAAAACTTATATGAATGGGGTTATTTCGTTCATAAAGAAGGTGAATGGGGAATAAACTCCATTTAAAATTTGAAGGCCACCTCGTGAGGGGTGGCTTTTTTTATTTCCAAAAATAAAACGCATCTAACTTTCTGTAAGGCTTGCCTAAATAGCGCAATATCTCAGCATGCACTAGCTCGGGTTCTTCAAATGGTGAAATGTGAGTCGCATCTGGGACTATATAAAGTGATGCCTGTGGGAGGTTTTGGTACATGGCAATGGTATGTTCTAGAGTAAACATATCGTGGTCCCCAGCCATCACTAAAAATGGCACTTGGATGGACTTTAATTGTGCCAATGTAAAATTGGGATTCTTAAATGCATTTTCAGACACCTTCTTTCTAGAAGATTCGATTTTCTTTTTGTCAGGAGCTAAACGCTCATAAGTAGAAAAATACTTGACAAGCTCAGGTTTAGTTTTCGCAAAAAGAGGATCCTTGGCGTCCATTTTCCATGTAGTATCTATTCCTAGAAATACCCCTTTGGATTCTCCTAAAAAGTTAGCTCCCATGATGACCGCTTTCGTGATCTTCTCCGGATGAATCAAAGCTAACTCTAAAGCAATGTCTCCCCCATCACTCCACCCTACGAATTTCGCTTTCTTGATGTGCAATAAATCCATAAACCCATTCACATCTAAAGCCATTTGAGCATAACTCAATTCCTTTTCATCACTATCTGTAGTTCTGCCTTGTGAACGAGAATCGACTGCAATGACTTGGTATTTTTTAGAAAATGCTGCGATCATCCCTCCCATCATTTCAGAGGAACCAAAGCCGCCATGTAATAGAATTAAGGGCTCGCCCTTACCGTAAATTTCATAATACATCGAAATATCACCTACTTGAATGCGCTTACCCACTTTCGGATTAGATCCATAAGGAATTTGGGCATTTACAAAGAATGCAGAAAGAAGGAGGAATAAGAGAATTCGTTTCATTGCAACAAGGATAGTTTAATGAAACAATTTAGCTATTTTGGTCTACTAAACCTGCTTACCTATGAAATTAATTACCTTACTACTAGGCTTTTCTACTTTTGTGGCCGCACAAAACCCTCATCTAAAAGACGCCGTCAAATTCCCTTTAGGAGCTTCCGTAAATCCGCGCATGCTGAACGAAAATGAGGCTTATAGAATAATCGCGAGCAATGAATTCACAGGTATGACAGCAGAAAATCACATGAAAATGATGTTGATTCATCCAGCGGCAGATCGATTTGATTTCACTAAAGGCGATGAGATTCTTGATTTCGCCAAAGCTTCAGGAAAAAGGATGCATGGGCATACCTTGGTTTGGCATAATCAGGTACCGCAATGGATGAAGGACTTTCAAGGCGATCAGAAAGCCTGGGAAGAACTATTAAAAAACCACATTCAAACGGTTGCATCGCATTACAAAGGCAAGATTGCTGGATGGGATGTGGTGAATGAGTCATTCTTGGATGACGGGAGTTTGCGTCCCTCTTTATGGGCAGATCATATTCCCGATTATATCGCCAAAAGTTTCCAATGGGCCCATGAGGCAGATCCAGATGCGATTCTATTTTACAATGACTATGGACAAGATGGGAAACCAAAGAAAATGCAGGCCATCCTCGACCTCGTTTCCGATCTAAAACGTCGCGGGATTCCCATCCATGGATTGGGATTACAGATGCACATTAATGTCGATTCGAAGAGAAATGAATTGCAAGAGGTGCTCGATAAATCCGCAGCAACAGGTTTAAAAATCCACCTCTCAGAACTAGATATCGCGGTAAATCCGAAGAACAATCCAGACTTTGTTTATGATGAAAACGTAGCCTCAGCGCAAGCAGAACAATTTAACTTTGTTTTCAAGTCCTACCAAAAGATTCCTGCTGCACAACAATATGGCATTACTTTTTGGAATATTTCAGACAATGATTCCTGGTTACGTGGTTATTTCAAAAGGCCGAAGGAATACCCGCTTTTGTTCGATGATAACTACAAGAGAAAACCCGCTTACAATTCCCTATTAAACTATTTACCACATGCAAAATAAAACACGCTGGATTCTTCAAGCCACTTCAGGTCTCATTCTAACTGGAAGTGGGCTCTCCATGTCCATTGACGCAGGAATCACTAAACTTCAAGGGGGAGATTGGTTCTTCTATGGAACCGGCTCACTAATCGTATTTCAGGCTGGGCTTTG
>JBMSJH010000060.1:0-10427 GCA_049418705.1 Aquirufa sp. | reverse complement strand
CCTATCAAAAATGACCGGCTAGACTGGAAAATCTACCGCAGTACTTTGGATCCTAGCCGCAATGCGGATGGTGTTTTAGTGCCCTTAAATCCTGGGGGAACCTTGCTTTATTCGTATACCGGTACTGAAATGACCTATGATTTCAAGCAAGCGGGGGACTACGTGGTGACGGTGGCCATTTCAAATGCTTGTCTGACGAACTATCTGTTGGATGCGTCTGCCTACCATGTGGAGTTGCTCGATCCCTTTATTTTACCTGCATCCTATACTTTTATCTGTAAAGAAGATGGCCGCATTGGCCCCTCAGCAGTTCCTCCGGTAGCTACCTTTACTTATACCTGGAACACGGGAGAATCGACGCGTTTCATCACAGTGCCAAAGCCTTCTGGGAAATATTCGTTAGAGATTAAGGAGGATGCTACTGGCTGTTCGATTAAAAAAGAGACGCAGGTGAATTTTACAACGAATCCACTTGCGGTGCAAAAACAAGATGGGATTATCTGTAATGATAAGCCGATACAGCCGTATTTAGTTCAAATTAAACCTTCTCCAGCTGATCTTCAAATTAGCTGGCAGGCGAACCCTGGAATCGTTTCGGGTTGGAATTCGAAGGATTTACAGATTAATCGCAGTGGTTTGTACGCGTTTACCTTACGCGATAATGATGGCTGTGAGCTGACAGATAGTGTAAAAATTGACGATAAATGTGATGCCATTCTGATCGCGCCTACGGTGTTTACACCCAATGGGGATGGATTGAATGATGTTTTTGAAGCATCCTATAATTGGAATGAGACGAATGCCACCTATCCGAAATCCAGAACGCAGGTGATATCGCTAGAGATTTATAACCGCTGGGGTGAACAGATTTATAGCTCGAAAGGGCCCGAATTTACGTGGGATGGTACTTATAATGGGGCCAAAGTTCCTCAAGAAACCTACGCTTACATCATTCGCTACCAAGCGATTGATTATCCGGAGAAAGGGATTCAAGAAAAACGCGGTGCGGTCGTCGTAGTCTACTAGTAAGCTCTTACTTCGATGCCTTTCATAAAGTTCACGAATGATTTATTCACCACTTGGTTTCCTCCCGGTGTAGGGAAATTACCAGTGAAATACCAATCGCCTAAGTGATCTGGGCAAGCGACATTTAAGTTCGCTACGGTTTGGTAAACAATCGAAAGTTCTGCTTTTAATCCTTTAGGACGGACGATTTCAGCAATTTTATCCGAGATTTCTTCGTCTGTAAACGGCGCGTAAATGGCTTTCACAAAGTTTTCTTCTGCGGCAGTTCCATTTTCTAAGGCATTTAAGCAACGTAAGTTAACCTCATCTAAGATATGCTCGAGTCCACGTTCTTTTAAAAGGGCCAAGGCCGCACGGAAAGCAACGAATTCCTTCATTTTGGACATATCGATACCATAGCAATCTGGGTAGCGAATTTGTGGAGCGGAGGAAACGATGACGATTTTCTTTGGGGATAATTTATCCAATAACTTCAGAATACTCTTCTCTAAGGTCGTACCGCGAACAATCGAGTCATCAATAATCACGACTGAATCCACTTCCTTATTGATCACCTCGTAAGTGGTATCATACACGTGAGCAACCATATCATCGCGCTGATCATCCGAAGTGATGAACGTACGCACTTTGACGTCTTTCGAGATCAGTTTCTCAACACGTGGACGGAAGGTCAATAATTCTTCTAATTCTTTTTCGAAAAGAATGCCTTCCATGATGGCTTTCTTGCGTTCCTTTGCTAAATGATCTTCTAAGCCGTCGATCATCCCTAGGAAGGCAGTTTCAGCGGTATTAGGAATATAAGAGAATACGGTATTTTTTAAGTCGTGATGTACCTCCTCTAAAATTTGAGGGATCAATAATTGACCTAATTTTTTACGTTCGTGGTAGATATCTGGATCGGATCCACGAGAGAAGTAAATGCGTTCAAAAGAACAAGATTTCTGCTCTAAGCGATCGATGAAAGGTACTTCTTTCACTTCACCTTGGATATCGATAATCAAGGCATGGCCTGGAGTGATTTCTTTAATTTGATCGTAAGCGCAGTTGAAGGACGTTTTGATCGCTTGCTTTTCGGAAGCGACTACAGCAACCTCTTCATCTACATAATAGAAAGCGGGGCGAATTCCAGCTGGGTCACGCGCCACGAAAGACGCTCCATAGCCGGTCATTCCGACCATCGCATAACCTCCATCGAAATCTTTACAAGAACGCTCTAAAACACGTTTTAGGTCGATTTCTTGGGCAATGATATCGGATAATTCTGGGTTTTCGTATTGGTCTTTGTATTTGCCAAACTGGCGTTGATTCTCTTCATCTAAAAAGTGACCGATCTTTTCCATCACGGTGACGGTATCCACTTTTTCTTTCGGGTGCTGACCTAAGGAGACTAATTTGTTAAACAAATCGTCCACATTGGTCATATTGAAATTACCAGCCATGACGAGGTTACGGCTTCTCCAGTTGTTTTGACGCAACATCGGGTGGCAGTTTTCGATCTCGTTTTGACCGTGGGTTCCATAACGCAAATGACCTAACAAAACCTCCCCTGTGAATGCCACGTTTTCTTGCCACCATTCCGCATCATGTACGGCATCGATACCCGTTTCTTTCGTGACTTGTTTGGCTAGTTTCTGTGCTTTACTGAATTTCTTATTGATTTTTCCAAAAATATCGGCCACTGCTTGTGGCTCTACCGAACGGTATCTGGAAATGTAACGGTGCCCTGGTTTTACGTTGATTTTGATATTCGCCACACCGGCTCCATCTTGTCCTCTGTTAACTTGCTTCTCCATCATGAGATAAAGTTTGCTCAGTCCGTAAGTAGGTGTTTTGTATTTGTCTAAATAGTGCTGAAAAGGCTTTCGTAGGCGGATGAGGGCAATACCGCATTCGTGCTTAATAGAATCAGACATGGAAACGTGGGGCTATTTTGAAAATCAAGCCCAAAATTAGCCAAAATAAATGACCAACAAGCCGATTTTTTTATTTTTTTAACGGCTTATTTCCAAAGATTTAACACAGCCCCTGGGAATAAGATAGATAGCAGCAAAATCGCAGTCAAAATACCGTATGAGTAGATTTGCCAGCGACTTAATTCCACCCAAATCGGCGATTTTTCCGACGCTTTTTTGAAATACAATTGAAAAGGAATCTTCAAATAATAGACCAATGAAACGGCCGTTGTAAAAATGGCCACTAAAAGTAAAATCAGGAGCCCGATCGCGGGGTTGATTTCATAGTTTGACCAGAGCAAACTGAAATAAGTTAGCTTCGCGATAAACGTTCCTGCAGGTGGTAATCCAACTAAGGCAATCAAGCCGGACATCAGGAAAAAGGAAGGTGAAGGCTTAGCAGAACCAAGGCCAGCAAATGCCGTGATATCTTCTGCTCCTGATTCATCAATCAGGTAGAATACGAGTAAGCTAGCGATGCTGTATAAGAAACCATAAAAAAGGACTGCGTCTAGCGCTTGCAGGGGTTGAAAGAACCAAGCCATGGCGATAAAGCCTCCGTGTGCGATGCTGGAATAGGCGAGTAGGCGTTTGGTTTTGTTTTGGCCTAAAGCCCCTAAATTCCCAACCAATAGCGTCAGAATAGCTAAAACGGCTAATTCATTCGCATAGGAAACAGGCAAGACAGGAAGGAAGCGGATCCCTACAAAGGCAATCGCGAGTTTAGGTGCGGTCGAAATCCAGGTCATCCACGACGCCGGTAAATTCTCCATCACATCTGGATTCCAGGGATGGAAGGGTGCCCATGACATTTTGAACAATAATCCTACTGCAAAAAGTCCTAAAGCTAGGCCGCGCAAATAAGGATCTGCCACGGAAATTCCGCGGGAAAAATCGACACTCATTAAATCCAAGGTTCCTGTTAAACCGTACAAAAGCGAAATCCCATAAATAAAGAGCGCAGAGGATCCCAAGCCGAATAACACATAGGGCAAACTCGCACGAGCAGCTTCTTTTCGAAGGCTAACCAGTACGTAAGTCCCCATCGACATAAACTCAATGGATAAAAATAAACTCAAAGCGGACACACTGATGGGAACGAAAAGCGCACCCAATAAAATGGACAGAAAGCCAATTAATTCCTCAAATGAGAGCGATTTTTTGTGGATTTGGTTCATTAATATGAGCAGAAATCCGATACTTAAAATCAAAGTATTGATGGCATTCGAACCTACGTTCACGTCGAATAAGCCAGAGGCAAAGGATCCAGTGAGAGCTAATTCTGATCGCTGAAAACTAAGTGATACGGCGAGTAAAAGGGGGATTTGAACCGTAAAATAGCGCCAAGAGGTGCTAAATTTCTCCGATCTCCCGTGTAAGAAAAGCTCCACCACCAGGCTGAATAAAATCGTTCCTGCAATAATCAATTCCGGAATCACGAGATGAAGTCCGGCCGTAATCGACTGGATTCTTTCGGTGAGTTGGCTGATGTTAGCGAAGGAAGACATAAACAAAATTAGAGTTTTTGGCTTAAATAATGCGCCGTAGGGTTATTTTTTAGGCCCTTCATCTCTTCTGGGGTGCCGGTGAAACAAATAGATCCGCCATTCTCTCCACCTTCAGGCCCTAAATCAATAATGTGATCGGCACATTTGATGACCTCCATATTGTGCTCAATAATCACGACAGAATCGCCTTGTTCCACTAAATCATTCATCGCTTTCAAGAGTTTTTTGATGTCATGAAAATGCAATCCGGTGGTAGGTTCGTCAAAAATAAACAAGGTCTTGCCTTTGTTCGGATTTCCTTTTCCTAAGAAGCTGGCCAGTTTTACCCTTTGTGCTTCTCCACCCGAAAGTGAATTCGAGGATTGTCCTAATTTGATATATCCTAGACCCACTTGGAAAAGAGGGTCAATTTTATCGGCTATCCGAGGATGTTTTTCGCGGAAGAATTCCACGGCCTCTTCAACGGTTAAATCTAAAATCTCGGAGATGTTTTTGTCTTGAAACTTCACATCAAGAATCTCCTGTTTGAAGCGAGAACCGCCACACGATTCACATGGCAACTTAATGTCCGCCATGAATTGCATTTCAATGGTGATTTCTCCCTCGCCTTGGCATACCTCGCAGCGTCCGCCTTCCACATTAAACGAGAAGTGAGCGGGTTTGTAGCCACGCGTTTTTGCCACCGGCAGCTCAGAATAAAGGGCTCTGATGGCGTCGTATGCCTTAATATAGGTGACCGGATTCGAACGAGATGATTTACCGATCGGTTGTTGATCGACCATTTCGATGCTCGCAATTTTGTTCGTGCTTCCTTTTATTTCGCGGAATTTGCCGGTTTCTTCCGTCCCTTGCTGCAATAAGCGCAGCATCGCCGGATACAAAATTTTCCGAATTAACGTTGATTTTCCAGACCCGCTGACACCTGTCACCACCGTCATAATTCCCAATGGTATTGCGACATCGACGTTTTTCAAGTTGTTTTCCGTAGCACCCGTAATCTCGATCTGAGCTAAAGGCTTGCGACGGAAATAAGGGACCTCGATGCGATCTTGTCCGGATAAAAAGCGCAAAGTATGGCTATCCGTTTTTTTGTCTGCTAAAGCTTCAGTTAAGTTTCCTTGGAAAATTAAGTTCCCTCCATGGCGTCCAGCCTCCGGTCCAATATCAATAATTTGATCAGCCGCTCTCATCACCTCTTCCTCATGCTCCACGACGATGACCGTGTTTCCCATGTCTTTCAACATTTCTAATACGGAAATCAATCGTTCCGTATCACGGGGATGTAATCCGATGCTCGGTTCGTCTAATATATACATCGAACCAACTAGCGCACTTCCTAGCGAGGTGGCTAATTTAATGCGTTGGAATTCGCCGCCAGAAAGTGTGGAGCTTAATCGATTCAAGGTTAAATATCCTAAACCAACGCGATCCATGTATTCTAAACGGTTGTTGATTTCGATCAGAATTCGTTTCGAAACTTGCTGGTCGTGTTCGTTTAACTGAAGGTTTTCGAAGAAAGCTTTCGTCTTAGACAAGGGCCAAAGCACCAAATCAACTAAAGAAGTCCCGTCAATTTTCACATAACCTGCATCCATCCGCAAACGCGATCCTTGGCATTCTGGGCAATTTGTTTTGCCCCGGTAGCGGGATAAAAGAACACGGTATTGAATCTTATAGGTTTCTTTTTCGAGGTGATCAAAGAATTGAGTAAGTCCTGCAAAATACTTATTTCCCGTCCACAAAAGTTTTTTCTCAGCCGCTGTCAGATCCTTGTAGGGACGGTGAATCGGGAAATCAAATTGAATCCCATTGCGTAATAAGGGGCTAAGCCATTCGCTCATCCGTTCACTTCTCCAAGGAGCAATCGCACCTTCATAAACGGATAAATCGTGGTCTGGGAATACTAAATCCGGATCTAATCCTAATACTTTACCATAGCCCTCGCAATTCCGACAAGCTCCGTAAGGATTATTAAAGGAGAATAAATTGAGGCTAGGCTCCTCAAAAACGATCCCATCTAATTCGAATTTATTCGAGAATATATCCCGCTTTCTGCCTTCGATTTCAATCCAGCAAACGCCTTCTCCTTCGAAATAAGCGGTTTGGACGGAATCACCTACGCGGAATTGGGTTTCCTCATCGTCTTTTTTAGAGACTAATCGGTCGATTAAAATCGCAATTTCGGCCGGCTTTTTAGCCAGTTTTTCGAGCTGAGCTTTGTCTTCTACCAGGTCCTCGAGTGAGATAATTTCCTCTTGGAATTTCAAACGAGAATAGCCCTTTTGGATGAGTAATTGACATTCGTTTTCTAGGCTGCGCTCCACGTGGTGAACCAGGGGTGCTAGAATGAGTATTTTTTTACCGTCCGCATTCGCGATGAAATCGACAATATGAGAGACCGAATCTTTGCGAACCTCTTGTCCCGAAACAGGAGAAAAGGTGCGGCCGATGCGGGCAAATAACAGCTTCAGATAATCGTAAATCTCTGTGGTGGTACCTACCGTGGAACGCGGGTTTTTCGTATTGACCTTTTGTTCAATGGCGATGGCTGGAGAAACACCTTTGATGTAATCAACGGCTGGCTTTTCCATGCGGCCTAAGAACTGACGGGCGTAGCTGTTAAGGCTTTCGACGTACATTCTTTGGCCCTCTGCGAATAAGGTATCAAACGCTAAGGATGACTTACCAGATCCGGATAAACCCGTAATAACGACGAGTTGATTTCGAGGAATCGCGACGTCCACGCCTTTTAAATTGTGTACGCGTGCACCTTTGATGATGATGTGCGTTTTCGGATCACAATTTTCGATGTTATGCTTGGACTGAGGCGTATTCATTTTACAAAAATATCCTTTAATTTTGGTAATCAATTTAAGCCAAATGAAAAAACTACTTTTATTCTTTTCACTCCTAACATTTGTAGGAGTTTCTGAAGTTTTCGCGCAAGAACCAGTGGTAATTAAAGAGGAGGGTGCAGAAGGGGATTTAGATGTTGAAAAAGACGTAAGAGAATTGCCTTTCCGTCAACGATTGAATTTTGGTGGAGGTATTAGTGGCTTAAGTTTTGGTAATCCGACCAGCATTGGAGTTTCACCTATGGTAGGATATTCGTTAACGAATAACTCAATCGTAGGCTTGGGTGTAACCTATCAATATTATTCGGCGAATTATGGCTCTTTAGGGACCTATTCGAGCAATTTATTAGGCCAAAAAATCTTCATTCGCCAACAAGTTCCTGCTTTGAGTCAGGTTTTAGGCCAAGCTTATTTAACAGGTCAAGTAGAAAACTATTCCAACCTGTCAGATAATACCGGAATTGATTATTCGAATCCCGTCTTAATCGGAGTCGGAATCGGCTCTAAAATAGGGATCAATTTTCAGGTTATGTACGACCTAAACTACACCTCAGGACGCTCTCCCTATGGCTCAGCCTTAGTTGTTCAAGTAGGCGGATTTTTCTTTTAAAATTTAAAACAATTTTACCCCTTTTTGAGTCTTGTTTATCAGGTAGAATTTCTTAATTTCGAGTTCAATTTAAATTTTTATGTCAACGATAGCAGTAGAACCCTTATTGGTTGAGGATCCCAACCGTTTTGTGCTTTTCCCGATTAAGCACGATGATATTTGGCAATTTTATAAGAAGGCGGAAGCGTCTTTCTGGACAGCAGAAGAGATCGATTTATCTCAAGATTTAGCTGACTGGAAGAAGATGAATGATGGTGAACGTCATTTCGTTTCTCACGTACTTGCTTTCTTCGCTGCTTCGGACGGTATCGTAAATGAAAATTTAGCGAATAACTTCTTGAAAGAGGTTCAATATGCAGAGGCGAAATGTTTCTATGGTTTCCAAATCATGATGGAAAACATTCACTCTGAAACCTATTCTCTTTTAATTGATTCTTACATCAGTGACCCGAAAGAAAAAGACCACCTTTTACGCGCCATCGAAACAATCGATTGCGTGAAGAAGAAAGCGGATTGGGCTTTGAAATGGATTGAATCAGATAATTTTGTAGAGCGATTAATCTCTTTCGCTGCGGTGGAGGGTATTTTCTTCTCAGGTTCTTTCTGCTCGATTTTCTGGTTAAAGAAACGTGGTTTAATGCCAGGTCTTTCGTTCTCGAACGAATTAATCTCGCGTGACGAAGGTTTACACTGTGATTTTGCTTGTTTATTGTACGCGGATCACATTAAAAATAAATTATCTCAAGAGCGTATCTATGAAATCATCTTAGACGCAGTAGAGATTGAAAAAGAATTCGTGACTGTTGCTCTTCCTGTATCTCTTATCGGTATGAATGCAGAGATGATGTGTCAATACATTGATTTCGTTGCAGATCGTTTATTGGTTTCTTTAGGTTGCAAGAAACACTATAACGCGACGAATCCATTCGACTTCATGGAGATGATCTCTTTACAAGGAAAGACCAACTTCTTCGAGAAGCGTGTGGCAGAATACCAAAAATCAGGTGTTATGTCTGACAAGGATTCGATGTCCTTCTCATTAGATGAAGACTTTTAGTCAAAATAGCATTTCAGGAAATGGCCTCGATGAAAATCGGGGCTTTTTTTATGGCTTTTAGTGACTAGCGATTAAGGCCAGCGTTCGATGATCATCGGTAATACTAAGCCGATGGTGATGCCTGTAACTACTTTGATGTAGGGCTTTTGCTTCCAATGAAAGACATGCATAGTGACTAAGGAAAAGCCTAGGATGACAGAGACGACGGCGATTTGGCCTATTTCTAAACCGATGTTGAAGGCTAAAAGTGGCGTAAATAACGAGCTTTCTGCACCCAATAAACTTTGCAAATAATTCGAAAATCCCAAACCGTGGATTAATCCAAAAACTGCCACTAACCAGTATCTGTATCGTTTTTTGGTTTTTACTAAGTTGAAAATGGCTGAAAAAAGAATGGTGCAAGGGATTAAAAATTCTACCCAAGTCGTATTAACTTCCACTAATTTAAGGGTAGCTAAAGCTAACGTAATTGAGTGCCCTAGCGTAAAGGCAGTTACCTGCCAAAGCACTTTTTTATAGTCCATCAGCGTGTAAACGCAGGTCAGCGCTAGAATAAATAGCAAGTGATCAAGAGCAGCCCAGTTTAAAATGTGCTCAAGACCGAGTAAGAGGTACGCATAAAAATCGCTCACGAATTGTTATTTATTGCTCAAAAATAGGGATATTCAAAGAGATATTTGTTACCTGACTATGAAATTTGATTACATCATTGTGGGCGCCGGTACGGCGGGCTGCGTTTTAGCGCATCGTTTATCAGAAAATCCACTGAATCAAGTGCTGCTTATCGAAGCGGGAGGAGACTTTAGAGATCCCCGCATTTCCATGCCTTCTGCCTATGCTTTGTTAAATCATACCTATCTGAACTGGAATTATTATACGGAACCTCAGCCTTTTTTAGGGGGTCGCAGGCTCTATCAGCCACGCGGTAAAACGGTAGGAGGTAGCTCTGCGATAAATTGCATGGCCTATATTCGTGGGAATAAGGCAGACTATGATCAATGGGCGGCTTGGGGACGTGAAGGTTGGTCGTATCAAGACGTATTACCTTATTTCAAGAAGTCGGAGGACAACGAAGATTTTCAGAACGAATACCATGGCACAGGAGGGTTACATCGAGTGGCAAAGAATCGGCATTTGACGATTTTTGGCGATGCCTTCATTCAGGGTTGTGGAGCTGTAGGAATTCCGGCGAACCCAGATTTTAATGGGGCAAAGCAAGTGGGTGCGGGTTTATTCCAATTCAATATTCAAGATGGCGAGCGTGCCTCTGGGGCAAAGGCCTTTATTCAGCCGGCTCTTTCACGCAAGAATTTATATATTCAATCTTCATTTCAGGTTGCTTCCCTCGTGATGCAAGGCGACAAGGTGACCGGAATAAAAGGATACAAACTAGGCTCAAAAACGGCTACCGAATTCGAG
>JBMSJH010000059.1:0-10648 GCA_049418705.1 Aquirufa sp. | reverse complement strand
AATCCGCTAGGCACGGCAATGGTATTCTTCAATTCAGACATTGCCCCTTCATAACGAAGATCCAATGATAAATTCAAGATATCTACACCTACACCCGCCTGATAAGAGAAGCTAGAACGATTAATCACATCCTGAGAGGTTCCTGAAAAATACGATTTCACTGCAGCATCTGGATTAGTCGAAGCGCTGATGGCATAAGTAGCCACAGGACCCGCTAATACACGAATAGGACCTAATTTAAGGCCAACTAATACTGGAACATCTAAAGATTTTTGAGAAAAACCAACAACACCTTGATTCGTAGTCAAGGTATTCAACACATCTACATTCACTTCCTTCGCAGCAAAATACACCTCAGGTTGAATAAAAATAGTACGTCCTATACGTGCAAAAGCACCTAATTGGTAGCCCGTTTTATTTTCTAAATTAGCACTCAAGCTGGCTACTTTAACCGAAGATAAATTCACCCCACCCTTTAATCCAATTCGAAAATAATCAGCAGGTGCATGCTTCTGAGCAGAAGCAGTAGACATAAAACCCATCACTAGGGCAAACATCAGTGCTAGTTTTGTTGCTTTCATTTTAGTTGTCATTAATTAACTTGTAAAATTATCCTTTTTCATCCGAAAAAAAAGAAAAAACCGAAATCAAAACGTATTTTTGAGCACAAATCGTATAATCGTGGCCAAAGCTAAAACCTCCTTTTTTTGTCAATCCTGTGGACATTCAGCCCCTAAGTGGCTGGGCAAGTGTCCGTCCTGTGGAGAATGGAATACCTTCGTGGAGGAATTGGTGGAAGCGACGGTGCATCCGGCGGAAGTTTGGAAGACAAAAGGAAGTCCTAAATCGGCCACAAAACCGAAATTATTAAACGAAGTAAGTTTCGAAAACCTACCTAAACTTACCTGTTCAGATCCTGAATTCAACCGTGTTTTAGGTGGTGGAATCGTTCCTGGCTCCCTCGTATTAATCGGTGGAGAACCCGGAATCGGAAAATCAACATTATTATTACAAGTTGCCCTTTCTTTAACCCAAACACGTGTTTTATACGTAACTGGCGAAGAATCTGAGCAACAAATCAAACTGAGAGCAGATCGCTTAGCCGCAAAATCTGACTCCTTATACATCTTAACCGAGACGAATACGCAATCCATTTTCCGCCATCTAGTCGACCTAGAGCCGGAATTAATCATAGTGGATTCCATACAGACCTTATTTTCAGATCAAATCGAATCAGGTCCAGGTTCCGTATCTCAGATTAGAGAATGCGCCTTGGAATTAATGCGTTTTGCGAAAGAAAGCGGTACACCCATCTTCCTAGTAGGACATATTACCAAAGAAGGTTCCATCGCCGGCCCTAAGGTTTTAGAACACTTGGTTGATACCGTACTTCAATTCGAAGGAGATCGTCACATGATCTACCGTATTTTACGTACGACGAAGAACCGTTTCGGTTCTACCTCCGAACTAGGCATTTATGAAATGCTTGGAAGTGGTTTGAGACCGGTGACTAATCCTTCCGAAATTCTCCTATCCCAACGCGACGAGCCTTCGTCGGGTATCGCTATCGGTACCTTAATGGAAGGTAATCGCCCGCTTTTAGTGGAAATCCAATCCTTAGTGAGTGCGTCCTCTTATGGGAATGCCCAAAGAACGGCAAACGGTTATGATGGCAAGCGCCTGAGCATGTTAATCGCTGTTTTAGAAAAACGAGGAGGTTATAAATTAGCCACGCAAGACGTTTTTTTAAATATTACTGGAGGAATAAGAGTGGATGATCCTGCCTTGGATTTAGCTACCTGTATGTCCCTCGTTTCTTCCTATGAGGATAAAATCATCGATTCCTCGATCTGTTTCGCAGCTGAGGTAGGATTAGGTGGTGAATTGAGATCAGTTACGCGCATCGATCAGCGCATCGCTGAGGCGGAAAAACTCGGATTTAAAGAGATTTGGATCAGCAAGTACAACCTGAAAGGATTGAATTACAAAGCGAATAAGATTAAGGTGCAATCTGCTGCCACCCTGTTAGATGTTATCCTGCACATTTGGCGTCAAAAGTAGACGAAGGGTATTCTACTTTTAATAGATGCAGTCCGTGAGCTGGAACCGCACGACCCGCCTTGCACCGGTCTTTTGAATCAAGAATTTCTTGCATTTGCTTCTCATTTAATCGCCCCTGCCCTACTTCTAACAAAGTACCCACTACTGCCCGAACCATGCCGCGCAGGAATCGATTACCTTGAATCGTAAAAATTAATTCCTCACCCCGGAAGGCCCAGGAAGCCTGCAAAATCGTGCAATTGAAGGTCGTCACATCCGTTTTCACCTTCGAAAAGCATTGGTAATCGGTATGCTGAAAGAACAAAGCGGCAGCTTTATTCATTGCATCGACATCTAGGTCTACACTGAAACGGTAGGCATATTGGCTATTGAATGGACTTTTCAGTGGACTAATGCGGTATTCGTAGGTACGCGAAAGAGCTGCGAATCGGGCATGGAAATCATCCGCCACTTTATAAATCCCTTGCACCGCTAAAGAATCCGGCAACATCCGATTTAGTCGAAAAACCCAATTTTCTTTCACCGATTTCCCTAATGGTAGATCAAAATGCGCAAATTGCTCGTGTGCATGCACCCCCGTGTCGGTACGGGAACTACCCACAATTTCCAGCGGAGAACCCAATAAAAGACTTAATTTATCCTGCAAAACCGACTGAACCGTCGTTGCATTTGGCTGAATTTGGTAGCCATGAAAAGAGCCGCCATCGTACGAAAAAGCGATTAGATAGCGGCTCATTTTATTTATTTCATTAATGCAGTTTCCAAAGCCGTATCAAAAGATTGATAAGCTGCAGCCACTGAACTTAATTTAGCTCCATCTGCGATGATATCAGTTCCTTGAACAGAACCCAATGCAGAAAACTTAACTCCTTGTGCTTGCAAAGCTGCCTCAAAAGCTGCCTTCTTAGAAGCATCCACCGAAACAACCACACGAGATTGTGCTTCACCGAACCAGAACGCATCCTGGCGAATCGAAGCATCGGAATTTACACTGAAACCTAATCCACGAGGGAAAGCAGACTCAGCCAAAGTCACTAATAGACCGCCATCCGATACGTCGTGCGCTGATTCGATTAATTTATTTTCAATTAAAGACGTAATCGCCTTTTGTAATTTCTGTTCTGTCGCTAGATCAAAATGCGGTGCTGGAGTTGCTTTGATACCTTTGTACGAATACACATATTCAGATGAAGCGATATCATTCACCGACTCCCCTACTAAATAGATGGCATCTCCCTCTTTTTTGAAGTCCAACGTCATCTTATTCTCTGGCTTCTCTAGAATACCTAACATACCAATCGTCGGCGTTGGGAATACTGGACCTTCATCAGATGATTGATTGTAGAAGGAAACGTTACCTCCAGTTACCGGAGTCTCAAATGCCTCACAAGATTTCTTCATACCCTTGATCGCACCCACGAATTGCCAGTATACTTCTGGAACATAAGGATTTCCAAAGTTCAAGCAGTTCGTAATCGCCACCGGAACACCACCTGAGCAGACAATATTACGAGCCGCTTCCGCTACTGCCATCGCACATCCTTCTTCCGGATCCGCGTTTACATAGCGTGAATTACAATCTACCGTAATAACAATGGATTTTTGCGATCCGTGTACTTTCACGACAGCCGCATCCGAAGGCGCATTGGTGTTACGGTTCGCACGACCAATCGATGAATCGTATTGTTGAGCTACCCACTTCTTAGAAGCGATATTTGGGTGATTCATCATGTAGTTCAAGGCCTTAGGCAATTCTTCCTTCGGCAAATCTGCTACTGAATCGATTTTAAATTTCTTAAATTCTTGGTAGTAAGCAGGCTCTTTGTATTCGCGATGATAAACCGGAGCTCCTCCACCTAATACTAAATCATCCGCCGGAACATCCGCCACTAAAACACCATCTTGATAGAATTGAAGACGTTTTGTGTCAGTAACCGTACCGATTTGCTCACAGTTTAGATCCCATTTATCGAAGATACGTTTCGCCTCATGCTCACGCCCCTTCTCCACGACGATTAACATACGCTCTTGAGACTCAGATAATAAAATCTCAAAAGGTTGCATATTCGGTTGACGCGTAGGCACTTTGGAAAGATCAATAATCATCCCATGTTCCCCTTTCGCAGACATTTCTGACGTCGAGCAAATAATACCCGCCGCACCCATATCTTGAATACCGATCACACATCCTGCTTCGATGATTTCCAAAGAAGCCTCTAATAACAATTTCTCTTGGAATGGATCCCCTACTTGAACAGCAGGTAATTTCTCCGACGATTTCGCCGTGATATCCTCTGATGCAAAACTTGCACCCCCAATCCCATCTTTACCAGTCGCAGAACCCACAATAAATACTGGGTTACCCACGCCATAAGAGATAGCTGAAGCTTGGGTTCCAACTTTTAATATACCCGCTGAAAACGCATTAACAAGCGGATTCACATTATAACAATCATCAAATTGAACCTCACCACCTACGGTAGGAATTCCAAAGGCATTACCATAATCACCAATCCCCTTCACGACACCTTTCACTAACCACTTCGTTTTGGCTAAATCAATATTTCCAAAACGCAAAGAATTCAATTGCGCAATCGGACGTGCACCCATCGTGAAAATATCACGGTTGATACCACCCACACCAGTCGCCGCACCTTGATATGGCTCAAGCGCAGACGGGTGATTATGCGATTCAATCTTAAATGCACAACCTAAACCATCTCCCAAATCCACTAAACCCGCATTTTCCTCGCCAGCCTTGGCTAACATACGTGGTGAGTCTTTAGGCAAAGTCTTCAACCAAACAATTGAATTCTTATAAGAACAGTGCTCAGACCACATAACAGAGAAAATCGATAATTCGGTGAAATTAGGTTTGCGACCTAAAATCTCTTGAATGCGATCATACTCCTCGGGCAATAATCCTAATTTTTTGGCTGTTTCGACGGTGGGAAGGGTTCCGATTGATTCCACTTAATTGAGTTTAAAATTGAAATGCAAAGATAGGAAATCTTGCTAAATGGTAAGTGGTAAATGGTAAATGAAAAATGAATTTTTATTGAAACACATCCCATTTACCTTTTACCATTCACCATTTACCATTTGTAAAGCATAAAGCATAGAGCAAAAAGCATAAATGTCGAATAAAAAATGACTGAAGCTCATTTTTTATAAATTCTGCGGAATACTAAAGCATTTCATAAAGTCATTCGCGCAGCGAATACATACTTTGTTCTTTTTCGTTTGTTCTTTGGATTTAAAAAGTAAACGGTGGTTAAACCACCGTTTACTTTTTAAATCCCCCAATACTCCCGATCTTCCGGCACATCGACGTCCCGGAATTTATCAGAAAAGTGAATGATTTCACACAGAATGGGATTTAAACGCCAGAATTTACCCAAACCCTGATCTCCGCTCCAGTTTTTAAATAAGGGACGCAATGCACTTGGTATTAATACGGGAGGCGAATTAACTCCTTGAAAGGACGCGACAATGGCTCTTTCGGGATTAGCCAAGGAGATGATATTTTTCATGTGTGCATTCGTTAAAAAAGGCAAATCGCACAATAATACGAGCACATCATTTGCTGAATCTATGGTTTTTAATCCCACTGACAAGGATTCCCCCATTCCTTTTTCCCAATTTTCAATCTCCACATAAGAAAGAGATGGGAATTCTTTCTGTAATTTTTCGATGATGGACACGGTTTGTTTTACCTCGGCTCCTAAACATACCACTACTTCCTGGCAAACACTGAATGCGAGACGAATGGAGCGTTCTAAGAGGCTTTGGCCCTGATAAACTAATAATTGTTTTGCTTCCCCTAAACGAGACGATGCGCCTGCCGCTAATATTAATCCAGTCATCTGATATTTATTCAATTTCACTAATTTAAATAAAAATAATCAAAGCAGAGGTGCTAATTTTAGGGGATGCTTCTAGAAACTGAAATTCAATTTATACAAGAGAACCTCCATCGGGATCCTGTCGCGATTGCCTTAGAAGCATCGAAATACCCTGATTTAGATGTCCCTAAATTAGTAGGCCAAATAAAAGCCAGACAAAAACTCAAAGACAAAATGCCTCAATGGGTAGCTAATACCCAGGTGATTTTCCCTCCTTCTTTGGCATTAGAACAATCCTCCTCGGAAGAAACAGCGCACTATAAAGCTAGCCTTGTACAAGGTAAAATTGTCGATTTAACAGGTGGAATGGGATTAGATTCCTACGCATTTGCTCGAGCAGGTTGCGAAGTCGATTACGTAGAAAGGCAAGCAGATTTAGCACAAATAACGACCTATAATCACCAACAACTTAATGCAGGTAGTATTACACATCACGCTACGGATAGTCTTACCTGGCTAAAAGAACAGAAAAACGTCTTCGACTTCATTTATGTAGACCCAGCCAGAAGAGATAAAGCGGGGAATAAAGTGGTTTTGTTACAAGATTGTGAACCAAATGCCATCGAATTAATCCCTTATATCTCTGAAAAGACCAGTTTGTTGGTAAAAACAAGCCCTCTACTCGATATAGATAGAGCCATTAAAGAATTAGAGGGGGTAGAAAAAGTCTATGTCATTTGTATCAAGAATGAAGTAAAAGAATTGCTTTTTCTCAAAACGAAGAATTCTTCAGAGGATCCTGAAATCAGCATCATTGAATTGAATCAGAAGAATCCGCTTCTTTTCAAGGCAAAAAAATCAAGTGAAACGCAATCGGATATCAAATTCAGTGATTGCAAAAACTACCTATATGAACCACATGCAGGTATTCTAAAAGGTGGATTCTTCAAGACAGTAAGTGCTAGTGTCACGAAGATTGCTCCTAATACACATCTTTACACTTCGGAAGAGGCAGATACTAAATTCCCTGGTAGAGCGTTTCAGGTGATAGCAGAAGGCGCTTTGGACAAAAAATGGTTACAAGAAGTGCTGCCAGGGAAAAAAGCGAATATCTCTACCCGAAATTTCCCCATCAATGCGGACGAAATTCGAAAGAAATTCCAACTAAAAGACGGTGGAGAATTTACACTTTTTGCTTTCCGTGATTTTTCTAACAAAAACAGGGTTGTCCTAGCTAAAAAAATCTCCTAACTTTAATAAAAAATTCGTCTCTATGAAAAAGATCCTTGTTCTACTTCTACTTTCTATCGGCAGCTTCTCTGTTAAGGCACAAGTTTTTACAGGTATGTCTGAAGTAGATAAATCTAAAAAAGAAGGAGTTTACACCTTTGTGAATACACAAGAAAAGTATGCGAGAGCTAGCTGGAAAGCGTATTTAAGCAAATTTGGTAAAGTAGTAGAGGGTAAAAATGGCACGTATGCGAGTTCTGATATTCAGATTGCAAGCATCTCAGACAAGCCTTTAACCGTGGTTTCTAAAGTTTCGGAAGAGAATAAAAAAGTAAAATTATTCATTTCCATCGCGACTGGTGCGGATGAATACATTCAAACTGGGCATGCTAAACTAAGCGAAGCAAGCACTTGGATTGAGGATTTTATCAAAATTGTTGATTTAGAAGAAGGGGTCAGAGTGGAGGAAAACAAATTAGCCGAACTTATCGCCGCACAAGCTAAAAACAGTAAGCAAGCCGAGCGTTTGATTCGTGAATTAGACTCTAATGCGCGACAAATAAATAATTTAGAGGAGCGTCTAAAGGAAGCTAAAATCGACAAAGAGAAGATACTTACGAATCAAGTACAGAATAAATTAGACCAAAAGACAAAAGAGGGCGAAATCGCAGCACAAAAACTAGCGTTAGAAGCAGCAAAACAAAAAATTAAATGAAAAAAGGATTCATCGGAATTTTAACGATTCTATTTTTCTGCAATTTTGGTCGTGTAGAGTATTCTGCCTTAAACCCGAAGGCTAAAACGATACAAACAGATTCGTCTGCAAGAATGATGGCGAACAAACCTCAGCGGATTGTTTCGCAGGAAGAAGGCAGTCCGGATCAGGATGTGTCTGATACGACGGAAGAGCAAATAAGCGTAGCAAAATACATTGCCACGGGCATTAAATTATTGTTTGCGACGCTGCTTAAACTTTTGGTAGCCTAATATGCTATCCTTCACCCTCTCCAGCCCCGTAAAGGCTCCCCTCTCTCACATAAAGGAACATTTTACTTCAAACTTATTACTGAAGTTGTCGCCCCCATTTCCTCAAGTTTCATTGGAAAGATTTGATGGATGTAAAAAGAACGATCAGGTAATTCTGAAAATCAATCTACTCCTGACGAAGCTCACCTGGAGCTCACTGATTACAGCAGAAAATAACACGACTGAGGAATGGTATTTTGTGGATGAAGGAGTTGAAATGCCGTTTGGTCTGCGTTTTTGGAGACACAAACACCGAGTAATTGAGGTAAACCCTCTTCATAGCCTGATTATCGATGAAATTTCCTTTGATACGGGAATGACGTTTTTGAATTACCTACTTTTCCCTTTTCTTTGGGGAATGATTTTTTACCGTAAACCTCTTTATAAAAAATACTTATCCCTCATCAGCTAAAAATGAAATTAACCTTAACGAATAAAATCATCATTGGATTTATCCTAGGCTTAGTGCTAGGTGAATTCTTCTTCCTTTATTTTGCTCCAGAAGTTAGCCACGATTTAGGGGCTAAAGTTCAAATCGTGTCTAAGATATTCTTACGTCTTATCAAAATGATCGTAGGCCCCTTAGTGTTCTGTACACTGGTAGTGGGAATTGCGAAATTGGGTGATTTCAAGGCTGTAGGCCGGATTGGTATTAAAACGATTGGTTATTTCTATTTTGCGACCATTCTTTCGTTAGTCACAGGACTTGTGGTGGTGAACATCACACAACCTGGAAGTCTTCAAAGCTGGCCTAAACCCGCTGCAGGCACAGAAACGGGCATCGATTCCTCTAAAGCCAAGACTATGGAGGACTTCATCTTGCATATTTTCCCGGATAGCTTTTTCAAAGCGTTAGCGGAAAATGAAATTCTTCAAATTGTGATCTTCTCCCTTTTCTTTGGCGTTGCTTTAGGTTCTATTGGCGAAGTGGGAAAACGATTAATTCATGTAATTGAAAACCTAGCAGAGGTCATCTTTAAAATGGTGAATTATGTGATGGAAGTGGCACCCTACGCCGTATTCGCGGCTATGACGACTGTTGTGGCTAATAAAGGACTAAGTATTTTAATTAGCTACGGCTACTTAATGCTGTGTTTTATGGGTGGCCTATTATTCTTTACCGTTGTGATCTTGTGGGTCATTTGTATCGCGAATGGCATTCCATATTGGAAACTATTAAAAGAATTAAAAGAGGCTCTATTAATCTCCTTTTCGACGGCTAGTTCTGAGGCATCCTTCCCTCAAACCATTGCTGCCTTAGAGAAATTTGGATGTAGCAGACGAATTGTCGGCTTTGTTTTGCCACTTGGCTATAGCTTTAATTTAGATGGTTCCATGTTATATATGACCTTCGCTACTGGATTTATTGCGCAAGCTTATGGCGTTCATTTAAGTTTAGAACAACAAATCACGATGTTATTAACCTTGATGATTACGTCCAAAGGTATCGCAGGTGTACCTCGCGCCTCTCTAGTCATCATTGCCGGCACATTAACCATGTTCAATCTACCAGCAGAAGGAATCGCCCTTTTACTAGGAGTGGATCCATTCTTAGATATGGGTAGAACGGTAACTTCTGTTGCAGGAAACGGAGTTGCTACTTGTGTGGTATCGAAGTGGGAAGGAGAATTTAATCCACCTTTGGCTGATTAAAAGTCATTTGAACCGCTTTTCTGGCCGGTATGATTGAGGCCAAAAAAGTAATGACAATCACCACTAGCGCAGTCATCAGAAAATCAAGCCATTCCATTTGAATCGGATAGGCATCAATTAAAGCGTTCGGGATTCCCAAAGGGATAATTCCGAACGTTTGTTGTATCCAGCCCAAAGTAAATCCGAGTCCCATCCCAACCACTGCCCCAGAGAAACTGATAAATAGGCCCACCAATAAGAAAATACGCAGTAACTGACGTTGTGTAATTCCCATAGCCAGCAAGGTTCTTAAGTCCTTTCTTTTCTCAATCACAAGAAGCGATAAGGCATAGAACAAGGTAAAGGAAGCAATGCCCATAATAAAGGCCATAAGAATAAAGACAAACAGCTTTTCAATCTTGATGGCTCGTAATAATATGGCGTGCTGTTGATCCCTTGTTTGGACCCCAAAATTCGAACCTAAGATCTGCTGAATAGCTTTTTGAACTTGAACCTCATTAACTCCCTCCTCTAACATAATATCAAAACGAGAAACTGCAGTCGAATCAGACAAGGTCAAATCCCGCATCCATTGCAATGGGACAAGAATGTGTTGATTATCAAACGTTTGCTCTACTTGCAACACCGCAGATGGAAAAAAAGCCTTCTGATTGGCGGCATCTTGTGTTATTTGAAAATTAGCTAGGGCTTTTTGATTTGGATACCAGGCTTCAATCGGATGAAAACTATCCTCAAAATTCATCCCAATCGCCATAAACACACCCGCACCCACCATTCCGAAAGGATGACCTTCATAATCCACTAAATATTCACAATCCACCACCTCATTTTTA